>NZ_JAQMIL010000054.1:0-66306 GCF_029990105.1 Bradyrhizobium sp. Arg237L
CCTTGCCGACCAGTTGACCTGTTACCCATGTCGCCGGTCTATTCTGTTACCCATGTAGCCGGTCAGGACCGAAACTGCGCCTCTCCCTCTGGGAGAGGTGAAGCAAGAGCTGCTACACTCCGTCTGATTCAGCATCGGGACCCCCATGGCACGACGAACCGGCAGCGCCGACCTTCCGCTCCATAACGGGCGCGTGCCCGCGTGGCTGGGCCAGCGCATGTCGGCACTCGGCGCGATCATCACGCAGGCGATCGTCCACCATTACGGGCGCGAGGAGTTCCTGCAGCGCCTCGCCCATCCGTTCTGGTTCCAATCCTTCGGCGCGGTCATGGGTATGGACTGGCATTCCTCTGGAATCACCACATCCGTGATCGGCGCATTGAAGCGCGGGCTCGTGCCGCTGCAAGGCGAGCTCGGCATCTATGTCTGCGGCGGCCGCGGCAGCAACTCGCGCCGCACGCCGGACGAATTGACCGCGCTCGGCGAACGCACCGGCTTCGACGGCGCGGCACTGACACGCGCGAGCCGGCTGGTGGCCAAGGTCGACAGCGCCGCCGTCCAGGACGGCTTCGAGCTCTATCTGCACGGCTTCTTCGTCACCGAGGACAGCAAGTGGACCGTGGTGCAGCAGGGCATGAACGGCGACAAGCGGCAGGCGCGCCGCTATCACTGGCATTCCGAAAACCTGCGCAGCTTCGTCGACGAGCCGCACAGCGCCATCGACGGTCCCGCGCAGGGCGAGATCATCAACCTGACCGACCACCGCGCCGAACGCTCGCGCTCGGCACAGCTCGATCTGCTCGGCGCGCTCGGGCCCGACGGCATCGCACGCGAATATGCCGCGCTTTCGAAGCAGCCCGATCCGCAGCCGGAGCTGCCGCATCTGATCATGCCCGCGCATCACGACGTGCGCGCCAGCGACGTGTTCACGCGCCGCTTGCACGGCACGCTGGCGGCAGCCGCCGAATGCGGCCCGCGCGATTTTCCCGAACTGCTGCTGACATCAGGCGTCGGCGCGCGCACCGTGCAGTCGCTCGCGATGGTCGCCGAAGTCGTCCATGGCGCGCCCTACCGGTTCAAGGATCCCGCGCGGTTCTCGCTCGCCCATGGCGGCAAGGACCGCCATCCCTATCCGGTGCCGATCAAGGTCTACGACGAAACCATCCGCGTGCTGAAATCGGCCGTGCAGCACGCGAGCCTCGGCCGCGACGAAGAGATACAGGCGCTAAAGCGCCTCGACAATCAGGCGCGCCTCTTGGAGCGAACCGCAACCGGCCCATCCTTCGATGCGTTCGTCGCGCAGGAACGCAACCGATCGCCCGCGCTCGGCGGCCGCTCCGTGTTCGGATGGGAGGCGGATATCGCCGGCAGCAAGCGCGCGACATCGGACAAATCGAAGTAGCGCGAATTCACACCACTTGTAGCTGTCGCGCCTCCTTGAGCGCGGACTTGATCAGCGGCCTGATCGCCTTGTCCTCGCGGCCAACCACCACGCCGGCCGCAAGCGCACGCGCCCGCCTGTTCTCGCGCGGCGCCTGCAGCGCCGCCGCCATGGCCATCTTCCGATGCGCAACAAAGTCGTTCAACGCGCCGAGCGCATCCTGGATCTTCTTGAGATGGCTGGACAGGCGCTTGAGCCGCTTTCGGTCGCGCTTGGCCGGAAAAAGCGTCTCAAAGAAGTCAACCGCATACCTGATCTTCTTGATCCTGATCCGGAGCTTGTGCCGCGCGCGCGGCGACAGCCGATCAAGATGCTGGCCTTGCTTGCGCGCCTTCGTGGTACGGCGGTGCAAAACGTCGGTCGCGAATTTTTCGATCGGGATGTCCCCGTGCGCGTTTGGCGAGTTCGGCTTCGACTCGATCCACTCCAGCGTGTCGACCAGCAGCCTGCGGAACCGTTCCGAGCTCACCACCCTCTTCGCTCGCGCAAGGGCATTGGCGCGCTTCTCGCCGAACTCCTCCTTGATGGCCTTGCCGCCACGGCTCAGCGCACGGTCATGCGTGACCGGCTCGACCTGCTCCTTGATGAACACGTCGATTTCGCGCGCAGGCGCGAGCTCAGCCGTGAGCCACTTCAGCTCGCGCTTAAGGGCCCCCGTCCTGGCACGAGGCAGCACCTTGGAGAACAGCGAGATCGCCGCGCGCAGCCGCCGGAGTCCTACCCGCATCTGGTGAACGCCTTCCGCATCAAGATTGCGGACGGTATCCGCGTTTCCAGAGAAATGACGAACCGTCGCGCGGGCGATGACGTGGAACGCCTCGCCCGCTGTCATATCGGCTTCCAACTCGATCGGCTCGGCGAAAACGACCGGTTCCTCGCTACCGCGCACGAGGCCATAGCCGCGGTCCGATTTTGACCGCAAGTCGAGCTCGGCTCCCGACCGTTGCTCGATCGCTCTGGCGACGCGGAACAGATCGGCCAGCCGCCCGCGTTTCAGCTCAAGTTCGAGTTCCTCGACAGGGCTCGCTCGGTGACCCGCGACGATCCTTCCCCGATCGATGGCGAGTTCGATCTCGCTTCTCCTGGTCCGGAGCGGAACGGTGGTGCGATGAATCGCCGTCTTGAACACGGGCTTCAGCTTGCGTTGCAGCTTCCTCGAGGCGAGCGGCTCGAGCGGAGTGTTGTCGGCCTCACGAAGGTCCGGCGTGCCGTTCTTGATCTCGGCTTCCCATTCGCCTCGGCCAAACTGCGCGCCATTCGCCGACTTGATCGTCTGGATGTTCGTACTGCCGTTTTGCCGTACGCGAAGCGTCAGGCCGTGGCGCTTCAGCTTGTGTTTCCCGGTATCGAAATAGGTCGAGAGCAGATCGCTCTCCGACCGTTCACCCATTTTTCCGCCGGGAATGCGCCAGCCGGCGAGAGATTTGAGGTTGCGCGCGGCGACGCGAAATTTCAGTTCCGTCTCGACAGCCATGCTTGCTCCGTATCGCTCTTCGGCCCGCCCGCAAACGTATAACGCGCGAGAGCGGCGAAGAGTGCCGCGCTGCCGATCATAGTTTCACACCGAGAAGGTCGAACCCGCGCTACGGCATCCCTTCTGTCATTCCGGGGCGCGCAACGCGCGAACTATGATGTGCAAGCGCACATCAGAGAATCCATCTTGCGACATATGCAAGCGGTGAAATGGATTCCAGGTTCGATGCTGCGCATCGCCCCGGAATGACCAAGATGCTTGTCTACGGCCTGTCCGAAGGACGGGCGTTGAGCGAAATCAAGTGAGACCCGGAGCATGCGCGGCAGACTGGAACCAACGCAAAAAAGACCGCAAGTTTCCCCTGTGGCCTCAGAGAGGTGTTGCTGATGTACGCGATGGTTCTTCAGGCACCTAACACGCCGCTCGTGCGCGAGCAGCGTCCCGATCCATCGCCCGGACCGAGCGAGGTGCGCATCAAGGTCTCCGCCTGCGGCGTCTGCCGCACCGACCTGCATGTCGTCGACGGCGAATTGCCCGACATCCGCTATCCAATCGTTCCCGGTCACGAGGTCGTCGGCCGCGTCGATGGGCTTGGCGAGGCTGTCGACGGCCTCGCGCCCGGCATGCGCGTCGGCGTGCCCTGGCTCGGCTTCACCTGCGGCACCTGCCCCTATTGCCGCGAAGGCAAGGAGAACCTCTGCGACCATCCACGCTTCACCGGCTACACGCGCGATGGCGGGTTTGCGAGCCACCTGATCGCCGATGCGCGCTATTGCTTTCCGCTCGGCGAGGACGGCGACGATGTCGCGCTGGCGCCGCTGCTCTGCGCCGGCTTGATTGGCTGGCGCTCGCTGGTGATGGCCGGCGACGGCAAGCGCCTCGGCATCTATGGCTTCGGTGCTGCCGGCCACATCATCGCGCAGGTCGCGCGCTGGCAAGGCCGCGAGATCTACGCTTTCACGCGCGACGGCGACACCGAGGCGCAACAGCTCGCTCTGTCGCTTGGCGCCGACTGGGCGGGCGCCTCCGGCGACGAGCCGCCGGCCGAGCTGGACGCCGCCATCATCTATGCGCCGGTTGGTGCCTTGGTGCCGCAGGCGTTGCGAACTTTACGCAAAGGCGGCCGCGTGGTCTGCGCCGGCATCCACATGTCGGACATTCCGTCCTTTCCTTACGACATTCTCTGGGAGGAGCGGCAGATCGTCTCGGTTGCCAATCTGACGCGGCAGGACGGCAGGGATTTTCTGAAGGTGGCGCGCGAGGCTGGCATCGAGACGACGACGACCACCTTTCCGCTGGATCAGGCCAATGAGGCGCTGACGCGCCTGCGCAGCGGCAATCTGGTCGGCGCGGCGGTGTTGCAGCCATGACGCCACCATCCCCGCATCAAGGCACAACCGAGCAGGACCGCGTGCTGGATTTTCTCGGCAAGCCGTCCGGCGGGCATGACACCCAGCGCGTCGATACGCACGGTTCGATCGTGTTCCTGAAGCCCGACCGCGTCTACAAGATCAAGCGCGCCGTACGGTTGCCCTATCTCGATTACTCCTCGCTCGACAAGCGCAAGCACGCCTGCGAGGAGGAGATCGCCGTCAATCGGCGTTTCGCACCAGATATCTATCGCGGCGTCGTGCCGATCACGGAAGGCGAAGCTGGCCCTGAGCTCGGCGGCAAGGGAGACGTCATCGAGTGGGCGGTCGAGATGGCGCGGTTCGACGAGAAGCAGACGCTCGACCATCTGGCGGGGAGAGGCGAGATCACGCCAGAACTGGCCGAGCCGCTGGCCAAGGCGATCGCGGCATCCCATGACAGCGCGCCGGTTTCAGATGGCGAGACCTGGCTCGCGTCGCTTCCTGGCATCATCGAGCGCAACACGATCGCGTTTCGCGGCCATCCCGCGCTTGCCGGCGCCGAGGTCGAGCGGCTGCATGTCCTGAACTGCAATCTGCTCGCCAAGAGCGAACCGCTTCTGAAGCAGCGCGCCGCCGCCAGAATGGTGCGACGATGCCATGGCGACGCGCATCTCGGCAACATCGTGCTGATCGACGGCAAGCCGCGCCTGTTCGATGCGATCGAATTCGATCCCGTCATCGCCACCACGGATGTTCTCTACGACCTCGCCTTTCCGCTGATGGACCTCTTGCATTTCGGCAACCGTGCTGCCGCGAACCGGCTGTTGAATTCCTATCTGCAGGCCACATGGCAGCAGAACGCCGGCGCGCTCGCCTTGCTGCCGCTGTTCCTGTCCATCCGCGCCGCGATCAGGGCCAATGTGCTCCTGACCAAGCATGCGCAGGGCGGCGGCGCCGCCGTGCTGTCGGACGCGCAGTCGTATTTCGAACTCGCACGCGAACTGATCGCGCCGGGACAACCGTCGCTGATCGCAGTCGGCGGTCGCTCCGGCACCGGCAAGAGCGTGCTGGCACGCGCCATCGCCGGACTGGTCCAGCCCGCACCCGGCGCGGTGCTGTTGCGCTCGGATGTGATCCGCAAGGAGATCTTTGGCGTCGGTCCGCTGGTCAAACTGCCCGAGTCGGCTTACGCGCCCGGAACGTCCGAACGCGTCTACGACGCGATGCTGGACCGCGCGCGAGCTGTGCTGGCTCAGGGGCTTTCCGCAGTGGTCGACGCCGCGCTCCTGAAGCAAGACGAGCGAAACCAGCTTCGCCCGCTCGCGGCTTCCCTCGGCGTCGATTTCTTTGGGATATTCCTTGTTGCCGAGACTTCCGTCCGCCTCGCGCGCATCGGCGCGCGCCGGAACGACGCATCCGACGCAACCCAAGACGTAGCGCTATTCCAGGAAAGCATCGACACCGGCGCTGTCGATTGGGCGATCGTGGATGCGTCGGGAACGCCGGAAGAGACGTTGAAGCGGAGCATCCCACATCTTCCACGGGATGGCCTGTAGCCCGGGTGAAGCGGAACGCGTAACCCGGGGCCGCGCGCAACGCTGACCCAGAGGTCCCGGGTTACGCTGGCGCTCCACCCGGGCTACGGGCTAGTGCTGCAGCACGTAGCGGCCGGGCGCAGCCTCCAGCGCGGTGGCGTCCTCGTCCTTGCCGGCGCCGCCCATGGATGGCGGGGAGACCGGTTCGCCGGAATGGGCATTCAGGAACGCGACCCATTCGTGCCACCAGGAGCCTTCGCGCTTTGGCGCGACCTTCAGCCATTCATCCGGCCCGATATAAGGCCCGTCCTTCAGCTTGGTCAGGACCTGGTAGGAATGCCACGGCTCGTTGGGAGCCGCGACGATGCCGGCATTGTGTCCGCCGTTCGTGAGCACAAAGGTCGTGTCCGCATCCGCAAGGAAATGGATCTTGAAGGTCGACTTCCAGGGAGCGACGTGATCGCGAAGCGTGCCGACGACGAACATCGGCGCATGCAGATCGGACAGCGAGATCGGCTGGCCGTCGACGCGATAGCGCCCTTCGGCAAGATCGTTGTCGAGGAAGAGCTGGCGGAGATATTCGGAATGCATTCGATAGGGCATGCGGGTGGCATCCGCATTCCATGCCATGAGGTCGCTGAGCGGCTGCCGCTCTCCGATCAGGTAGTCGCGGATCATCCGCGACCAGATCAGGTCGTTGGAGCGCAGCATCTGAAAGGCGCCCGCCATCTGGTTGGTCTCGAGCACGCCGCGCTGCCACATCATGTCCTCCAGGAACGCGACCTGGCTTTCATTGATGAAGAGCGTGAGCTCGCCGGCCTCGGTGAAATCGGTCTGTGCGGCAAGCAGCGTCACGGTGCGCAGGCAGTCCGGCTTCCCCTTGCTCAGCCGCGCCGCCGCAATCGACAGCAGCGTGCCGCCGAGGCAGTAGCCGGTGGCGTGAATCGGCTGGCCGGGGACGATCCGGTTGATGACCTCGATCGCGGCATCGACGCCAAGCCGGCGATAGTCTTCGAGACTGATGTCGCGGTCCTCGGGCGTCGGGTTGCGCCAGGATATCATGAAGACGGTAAAGCCGTTCTCGACCAGGAAACGCACCAGCGAATTGTGCGGCGACAAATCGAGGATGTAGTATTTCATGATCCAGGCCGGCACGATCAGGACCGGCTCGGGTCGGACTTGCGACGTGGTCGGCGAATACTGGATCAGCTCGATCAGTTCGTTGCGATAGATCAACTTGCCCTTGGTGACGGCGACGTTCTGGCCGACGGCGAACTCATGTTCCAGCCCGTGACCGGTCACCAGCGCCTTCCAGTCCTCGAGCCAGTTGTGCAGGCCGCCGACGAAGTTGCCGCCGCCGGTCTCCATGATCTTGCGCAGCACCTCGGGATTGGTCAGCGCGAAATTCGTCGGCGCCAGCACATCCAGCCACTGCCGGATCGCGAAATCCGCGATCGCCGCATCGTGCCGCGCCACGCCATGAACATCAGTGGTCGCGGATTGCCACCATCGCTCGGTCAACAGGAATGCCTGCGCCAGCATGTTGAAGGCCGGCAATTCCCAATCCGGCTCGGAAAACCGCCGGTCGTTCGGCGCCGGCGCGATCATGCTCCAGGTGCGATAGACCGGATGCGGGCTCGCGAGTGTCTCGAAAAACTGCATCGCGTCGCGGATCGCATCCCGTGTCAGCGTAAGCTGCTTGCCCGGCGAGATCGCCAAATGGAGCTGCCAGTCGAGCATCGCCAGCGTCAGCGCGGCGGGAGACAAGCCGCCGGTCCAGCGGGCGATCGTGGCATGGGCGAGGTGATCGATCACGTCGAATGCCGATACCGGCTCGGACGGTGCTCGTACCGCGCCGTCCTGCGACCGCGGCTTGACCGGCTCGAATGTGACGACTTTGGAATCCATGGCCTGCGCTGTCATACCAATCTCCATTGGTTCCATTTACGCTAGCACCGCCACGGACCGTTTGAGCTGCGTCAAACTGGTTTGCCACGGCCTCCCGTATGGATCAGGCGGTCCGAACCGCGTGCAGCGAATTGCGTCCACGACGGATGCTGCGCTCCCTCTCCCGCTTGCGGGAGAGGGTTGGGGTGAGGGCCCTCTCCACGAGTCCCCCAGTAGAGAGAGCCCTCACCCGGCGCTGGCGCGCCGACCTCTCCCGCAAGCGGGAGAGGTGAAGTCAACGCGCTCCAGCTTTAAGCGAAGCCGAAAAATTCCTTGCCGCGGGCGATGATCTCCTTGTCGGTCGGGTGATCGCTCGCCTCGACGCGCAGGATGATGTTCGGGTGCGTGTCCTGCAGATGGTGCAGCAGCTCGGTCTTCTCGTTCCCCGGCCCCATGATCAGGACATTCGTGCAATTCTGCAACGCCTGGCCGATCGTCACCAAAAAGTTTGGATCGCTCTCGACCTTGCCCGCGCCGACGCTGTTGGCCTTGTGATGCAGATGGGACGAGGCAAGGTGGGCGGGCACCACGATGGTGTCGACGCCGGTCAATCCCATCCCGAAGATCTTGGCGGTGAGATGATCGATCCAGACGATGGCATGGGCATGCGTCGTGGTCGTCTTCGGCGTAGCGGTGCTGGACATTGCTTCTCCTTGCTCCAATTCAGCGGTCTTGGTGGATTCGATGGCGCTCAGCCGCCCATATATTGGCCGCCATTGATCGACAGCGTCGATCCGGTGATGTAGCCGGCCTCGTCGGCGGCGAGAAAGACGACGGCGCGCGCGATTTCCTCGGGCCGGCCGAGCCTGCCGACCGGAATCTGCGGCAGGATCACGTCCTTCATGACCTCCGGCGAGACCGCATCCAGCATCTCGGTATGGGTATAGCCTGGACAGATCGCGTTGACGGTGATGCCGACCTTCGCGCTCTCGAGCGCAAGTGCCCGCGTGAAGCCGAGCTCGCCGGCCTTCGCGGCCGAATAATTCGTTTGTCCGAACTGGCCCTTCTGGCCGTTGATCGACGCGATGTTGACGATGCGGCCGAACTTGCGCGACCGCATGCCCTCGATCACGGACCGGCACATGTTGAACAAGGCGTTGAGGTCGGTATTGATCACCGCATCCCATTGCGCCTTCGTCATCTTGTGCAGGCTGCTGTCGCTGATGATGCCGGCATTGTTCACGAGAATTTCGATCGGACCGAGCGCGGCTTCCACTTGCTTCACGCCGGCGCCGCAGGCGGCGAAATCGCCGACATCCCATTGAAACACCGGTATGGCTGTTTCAGCGTGAAACGCCTCCGCGGCCTTGGTGTTGCCGGCATAGGTCGCCGCGACGCGGTAACCTGCGGATTGAAGCGCCCGTGCGATCGCGGCGCCAATCCCCCGAACGCCGCCCGTAACCAATGCAACGCGTGCCATGTCGATCCTCCCTTGCGTCTGCAACCTGGCCGTGAACCAATAGGGAAGGGAGGCCGAATGCCCTTTGATGTGGGTCAACAAGGGGAGGAAACTGCGCTGACATAGTGAGTTCGCCAACGACGTGAAGCGCCCCGCAGGCGGCTTTCGTCCGTCATCACGGAGAGATCCATGTACAGGAACATTCTGGCGCTGGTGCCCACGGAATTGTCGGCGCGTCCGGTCGCCGATGGCTCGATATCGCTCGCGGCCGCATGCAAGGCCGAGCTCGAGGCGCTGGCGATAGGCTACGAGGTAAGCAGCATACCGATGACGGCGGAAGGCGGCGCCGCGGTCGGCTCCATCTACGAGATCGAGCGACAGCGCGCGTTCGAGCGTGCTGACGGCGCGTTGCGCATGTTCGAGGCGCAGGCAAAGAATGCAGGCATCACCTACCGCTGTCGCGCCCTCAGCGCGCTTCCGGGCGAGGCGGTCGAGATCGTCGGCGCGGCCGCGAGGCTGCACGACCTGACGATCGTGTCGCAGCCCGAGGTCGATCGCGATACCTTCGACAACAACCTCGCCCAGGAAACCCTGTTCGAAGCCGGCGGTCCGGTGCTGTTCATGCCCTACACGTTCAAGGGCGCGTTCGCGGCCAAGCGGATCGGCATCTGCTGGGATGGCAGCCGCGTTGCGGCACGCGCCCTGCACGACGCCATGCCGTTCCTGAAGGCGGCCGAGGCGCTGACGGTCATCACCGTCAACGAAGACGACAACGTGCCGAGCGAGGCGTCGCCGACCCATCTCGCGCGATACCTCGCGCATGTCGGCGTCCCGGTCCATCTGACCTCGCTCAGGATGGATGATGCCGAAATCCAGCCGGGCATCCTGTCGCTTGCGGCCGACGAGTCGCTCGATCTCCTGGTGATGGGCGGCTACGGGCATTCGCGCCTCAAGGAGACCGTGCTCGGCGGCGTCACGCGCGACATGCTGCGCTCGATGACCGTGCCGACGCTGATGTCGCACTAGATTCTTTGTTTTGACGCGTTTTCTTTACGCGAACCGGTATCCACTTCGCTCGAAAACGCTCCAGCTCCAGGAGACACGCATGCGCGCCCACCAGATCATGAGCAGGGACGTCATCACCATCAGCCCTCATGCATCCATCATGGATGCCGCCAACATCATGCTGCGCTGTCACCTGAGCGGCCTGCCGGTGATGGGCGAAGATGGTATGCTCAAGGGCATCGTCTCCGAGGGCGACTTCCTTCGCCGCGGCGAGATCGGCACCGGGCGCCGGCGCCCGGGCTGGCTGCAGTTCTTCGCCGGGCCCGGCCGCGCGGCGATCGATTTCGTGCATGAACGTGGGCGTCACGTCGAAGACGTCATGACGCCCGATCCGATCACGGTGGACGAGCAGACCCCGTTGGACGAGCTCGTGCGCATCATGGAAAAGAAGGGCGTGAAGCGCCTGCCGGTGATGAGCGGCAAGATGCTCGTCGGCATCATCACCCGCGCCAGCATCCTTCAGGCGGTCGCGAGCCTCGCCGAGGAAATCCCCAACCCGACCGCTGACGACCAGCATATCCGCGATCGTATCCTGCGTCAGATCCAGGACACGGACTGGCGGCCCGCCGGCTTCCAGGTCACCGTGCGCAACGGCGTCGTTCATCTCCATGGCGTCATCTTCGACGACAGCACGCGCAAGGCGGCCATCGTGCTCGCCGAGAACACCGCCGGCGTTAAGGCGGTCCACGACCATCTCTGCTTCGTGGATACTTATTCGGGCTACTACGTGGAGCCGCCGGAAGACGTCGGGGCGGCGAGGTGAACCGCCCCCTCCGGGAGCTCTGCCGATTCCGTGATTTCTAACTACGCCTCGTGAAGCGATCTTCCGAAAGCGGCCGATCTCTTTCGGAAATGCACGCAACGTGGGCGCATCAAGATTGATGCGTCGAGGATCGACGGCAAGCGCATATCGAAAAAGTACGACCGACATTCCGGATCGAACGAAAAGTTCTTGCGCATTCTGGCGAAGCCTTATCGGCTGGCGTATCCTTCGCGTAAGTATGGCGCGGCTTCAACGCAGCCGCCGCACGGAAATTCGTTCAAGATCGGACTATCGCCATGCTCAACGATGGGCGAGCATTTGACAGCGAGACGATAACGGCCGGCAGCCCGGGCATCTTGTCGGAGCGACCGCAAGCTATCGCGCGTGGATGGCGCTTTGCGCCGCGTTGGCATCAGCGCACAAGGCGCATCGTCACGGGAATAGCCGGGCTCGCTGCGGTGGGGACGGTATTGGGTGGCCTGACCGGCTATTGGACGACCTACAAGGCTCTCAATGACTGGATCAGCCGCAGAGAGGTGGTGATGCCGGCGCCGCGCCTCTCCATTGCCGTCCTGCCTTTCGAAAATCTCAGTGGCGATCCGGCGCAGAATTATTTCGGCGATGCGGTCGTCGAGAACCTGACGACCGACTTGTCGGTCAACATCCCCGCTCTTGTCGTCATCACCGGCGGCTCGGCACTGACAGACAGAAACCAGAGGATCGACCCCAAACGGATCGGTCAGGAGCTGAATGTCCGCTACCTGCTGCTCGGTTCGGTGCTTCGCTCCGCCGACCAGCTTCGCGTCAATGCGCGCCTGGTCGACGCCGAAAGCGGCGAGCAGTTGTGGGCGGATCGCTTCGACGGAAGCGCGGCCGATCTACTAAAGTTGCAGGATCAGGTCACATCCCGCATTTCCAGCTCGCTTCAATCCACCTTGCCGATCGCCTGGATGCGCAAGACACAGATGACGACGACCACGCTGCTGTCGATGTGACTTGACGCGGCGTCATCGCAGGAGAGGCCCGACAATCCCTACAATATGGTCGGATATTTTTTCTTCAGAAGAGAAGCAAACTTTCTGACGGCTCATGCGTTGAGGCGGATAACCCGAAAGCTATACGAAGGTATACGCAGGGGCATACTAACGACTTCCCTCACAGTTTTATTCTCGACCAACTCTTTCAGAACTAAAGCAAATTCGTCTCGACGCGCGGGCGACCGCGCTGCGGCCCTTTGCAATATCTAACACCCGCTAAGCATCTATAACGAGCATCATAGCGCGAAGGGCATATGCTCTTCAGCATCGCAACTGTTGCATTCGCAAAGTTCCTCAGTCGCAGGCGATGAAGCAGGCCGACTGAAACTAGAAAGGATGAGCGATGCTTACGCAGGCTTTCAACGAGAGGCTGGGCCACCCTCACGTCAGCCTTCCGATCGGCTCGGAAACGCACCACGTCCATCCTGACACCGAAGGGCTCCGCCAGGAGCACAGGTGGCGCGATCTGAAACCGGATGATGCGGCTGCGATCGGGGAGATCGCAATTTCGCGTTGGGCGGGTTCGCAAGACGGTTCCCGATACGAGGAGGCGGCAACGCCGCCCGGTCGATATGTGGTGGCGATCGCCCTGAAGAGCACGCGCCTCACCCTGACACGGGGACGGCAGATCATCTTCGATGGGGTCATGCCGGCGGGCACCCTGCATGTCACGGCGCCTTCGACCCAGCTCGGTGCGCAGTTTCACGCCCCCTACGACTTCCTGCACTTCCATGTCTCCGCCGACTATCTTCGCGGGCACCGCGCCGCGGCGGAGTCCTGCTCGACCGGCGAAGATCTGGGCGACCTGATCCTGCTGCGGGACTCCTTTGCCGAGCAGCTCGGCAGGGCGCTGATCGAGCGCGGCAATGCCAGGGACCCGGCTTTCACCCGCTGCATTGGTCAAACGCTGGCCATGCATATCGCCAGGCTCGAGACGCCGCGAAGCAAGGTCAACGCGCTGCCGAAATGGCGGCTCAGGCGTGTCGAGGAGTATGTCAACGCAAACTACCATCGCAGCGTCAGCCTTGCCGATCTGGCCAAGGCCGCCGGCCTCTCCCGCATGCATTTTGCGGCCCAATTCCGGGCAGCGACAGGTTTCCGTCCGCGCGAATATCTGCTGCATCGGCGCGTCGACCGCGCGAAGTCGATCCTGTCCGACGGCCAGACGCCCCTCGCCGAGGTCGCATTGGCGGTAGGCTTCTGCACCCAGGCGCATTTCTCGACCGTCTTCAAGCGCATCACCGGGGAAACGCCGGCGCGCTGGCGCACCGCCAGCCGAAGCGCATCGCCCTCGCCGATCGACCAGAGCGTCCGGACAAAGATTCCCTTCCGCCGGCCACGGGCTGAAGTACGGCGCGCGGATCATCTCATTGCTGCGGGCGGTCACGCTTCGCTGTGAAAGCACCTGAGGCGGTGTCGCAAATTGCGACACCGGCCGCCCCATAGTCATTTGCAATCATTCGATTGAAAATCGGCATCACCGCCGTGGCAGCGTGCGCCGCGCATCGCCGCTTTTGCCGCGCGGAGCGATATTATTCCTATTTCGACCTGTCGGACGCAGAGCTGTCGGGTGACACCTTCGGTTATCGTGTAACACCTTTGGCTAAGGTTGCTAGGCGTCCGGAAAGCAATATGATGCCCGTAATTGGTCCCTCGACGATCTCAGGTCATTTGGAGTTCGGACGGGCACCGCGACCTGCTGCTCCGGTACGCATCAAGCTGATGCAGTGAAGGACGGAGAGCGTCGGCCACTTGCTTGATTGAGGTCCCGAACATGGGCGACCGCACGCAACGTGCCGTCCGCGAGGCCGGTCGGGGTTCGGCCGCGCCGGGGACCGTTTGCTTCGGTCCGTTTCGGCTGCATGCTGGGCAAAGAACGCTGGAGAAGGACGGCAGTCCGATTCAGCTCGGCGGCCGGGCGCTTGATCTTCTGATCGCTCTGGTCGAGCGTGCGGGCACGGTGGTCAGCAAGAATGACCTGTTGGCCAAGGTATGGCCCGACATCATCGTCGATGAAGGCAGCCTCCGGGTTCAGATCGCGGGCCTTCGGAAAGCGCTTGGCGACGGCGAGGCAGGCGCGAGATACCTGACTACGGTTTCGGGGCAGGGCTACTGTTTCGTCGGACGGCTTTCGCATCCGAACGATCAGGAACAGTCCTCGATCGGACCGGTCTCCGAACCGCCCCACAATCTGCCGGCGCGGCCGATGCGAATGGTGGGACGCGACCAGACCGTTCGCGACATATCGGCCAAGCTGAGGAGCGAGCGTTTCGTCACCGTCGTCGGCCCCGGCGGCGTCGGCAAGACCACGGTGGCGGTCTCCGTCGGCCATGAATTGCTCGAAGAGTTCGCCGGCGCGGTCCGCTTCCTCGACTTTGGGACACTCCATGACCCCGCACTCGTTCCAAATGTCGTCGCCTCGGCGCTCGGCCTCCTCGGCCAGGCCGGTGATCCCTCCGACAGTCTGGTGAACCTGCTCCGCGACAAGCGGATGCTGCTGATACTGGATTGTTGCGAGCATGTGATCGAGACATCGGCCGCGCTGGCCGAACGTCTCTATGCGGAGGCGCCGCAGCTCCATATCCTGGCCACCAGCCGGGAGTCGCTGCGGGTCGAGGGCGAGCATGTTCACCGTCTGCAGCCGCTCTTGAGCCCGCCTGATGACGCAGGCCTGACGGCCGCGCAAGCACTCGCCTTTTCCGCAGTCCAGCTATTCGTGGAGCGCGCGGCTGCGAGTGGCGGCCGTTTCGTCGAACTGAACGACGCGGACGCGCGCCTGGTCGGCGAGATCTGCCGCAGGCTGGATGGCATTGCACTGGCGATCGAGCTCGCCGCCAGCCGCGCCAGCGCCTCCACTATCAAGGACACGGTCGCGCTCTTGAACGACGCGTTCAAGCTCCTGGGCGAGGGACAGCACGCCGTGCTGCCACGGCATCAGACCCTGCGCGCGACGCTCGACTGGAGCTACAAGCTGCTGTCGGAGCCGGAGCGTATGGTGCTGCGGCGGGTGGCCGTGTTTGCCGGCACCTTCACCCTGGAAGCCGCCCGCTCGGTCGCGGGCGCAGAGGACGCTGACGATGGGCAGGTGATCGCGGCCGTTGCCAGCCTTGTTGCAAAATCCATGCTTGCGGCAGGCCCAACCGGCGCATCGACGCGATACAGGTTGCTCGATACGGCACGGGCCTATGCCCTGGAACGGCTTGCCGCAAGCATGGATGCCGATGCGACGGCGCGGCGGCATGCCCGCTATTTCCTGCATCTGCTGCAGGAGATCTGCAACGGCTCGACCGCCTCATCGGAATCGAACCGCTTTGCGGCAATCGCCGACCAGTTCGGAAACATACGCGCGGCGCTGACCTGGTGCTTCTCCGAACGCGGCGACCACGCAACGGGCGTCGCGCTGGCTGCGGCGGCCATGCCTTTTTTCCTCAAATTGTCCCTGTTCGCCGAATGCCAGCTCTGGGCCAAGCGCGCGATCGCACAGCTTGAAGCGGCAAATCACAGCCTGAAATACGACCTCGACCTTCACGCCGCCCTGGGCCTGGCTTTGTTGCTCACAAAAGGGACCACCGACGACGTCCACGCTTTTCTGACGCGAGCGCTTCGAATAGCCGAAGAAATCGGCGACGTACCCAGCCAGCTTCGCCTGATCGAGCGGGTTCACGTGTTCCAGATGAGGGCGGGAAATTTCACGGAAGCCCTGGCGCTCGCCAAACGAGGCGAAGCCGTCGCGTCCGATCACGGCGACCGCATTAAACTTGCCCATATGCGGATTGCGCTCGGTGTCTCCTGCCATCTTGCTGGAGAGGCGCGGCTGGCCCGGTCCTATGTGGAATCCGCGTTGTTGCAGTTGCCGGGATCGGAACCTGATGTCGATGATCCCCTGAACTACGACTACTTCAGTCGCGCACGGATCACCCTGGCTCGTATCCTGTGGCTTCAGGGATATCCCGATCAGGCGGTCGACACGGCGCGGCGAGCCATCGCCGACACGATGCGTATCGGTCATCCTGCCAAGCTCTGCATGGCGCTGCTTTGGGCATTCTCGATCTTTGTCTGGAACTCGGAGACGGAGAATTACGAAGAATACGCCGACAGACTTATCCTGGAGGCGAGCAAGCACGCGCTGGGGCCGTACCAGACGATTGGCTACGGGACAAAAGGCGTTGTCCTGGTGGCGCAAGGCCAGGTCGAGACCGGGATTGCGCTGCTGCGGGGCGCGCTCGAAGTCATGCACAGCCATCGATACGGCTCGCTCGCGGATTTCCGCATCGCGCTGGCGCAAGCGCTCGCCACCATCGGGCAGGAAAAGGAGGCGCTGGATACGATCGATCTGGCAATCGCCCGTGTCGGGCACAACAAGGATATGTTCTGCATGCCCGAGCTGCTGCGCGCAAAGGCGGACGTGCTGCTCTCCGCGAGGAGCCCTGATCTGGAGCAGCCAGAGCGCTGCCTCAAGGAGTCGATCGACCTGGCCCGGCGCCAATCGGCGCTCGCCATGGAGCTGGTTGCCGCGACCTGCCTCGCGAGACTTTGGCTCGGGCAGGATCGCGCCGCCGAGGCACGCCAGCTCCTCGCGCCGACCTATGCCCGCTTTACCGAGGGGTTCAACAGCCCCGCGCTCAGGGCGGCAAGGGCGCTATTGGATGAGCTGAGCTCGCAACATCCTGATACGTCGACGGACGCAAGACTGGCCGTTCGGGGATAAGACACCGAACGCATCCGCTCGACGCCGATCTGCGTCCATCCGGCAACCGCGATCATGCGAACTCGAAATGAAGGTGCAGATCCGAAAGACGCGAGCCATCCGATCCGGCATGTTCTATCGCGTAAGCATTCAAGACCACCAGCTTGCGCCATGGGCTCGCAGCGCCCCTCCCAAGGCAACGAGCCCACGGGGGCCGTCCTATCCCCCCGCCCCATCCCCGGGACGGCCCCCCTTTCCTCTCCATACATCATCCGCTTGCCGCGGCTTTCGCGGCTTGCCTTTCGAACGGGTTGCTGGCTCCGGCGAGAGACGATAGCGATAGCCTGGAGCAAGAAAAGTCATCACGCTTTTGGGAACCCGGCGTAGATCATGGCTCGTTCGCCGCAAGCCGCTCCCGTGATAGGAAACCCCGTCCAAACCGGCACCCTAATCTGGGCACAAATCATAGTTGGGCCAAAGGCGGCTCTCGCAGCAGGCAGGTAGCGCGTGCAGAGCGACAATAGCGATGAATCTGCACTGGCATTCGGACCATTCCGACTGCTGCCGAAAGCGCGACTGCTCGAAAAGGACGGCAATCCCGTACATATCGGAGGCCGCGCGCTCGACATCCTGATCTTCCTTGCCGAACGCGCCGGCGAGGTCGTCGGCAAACGGGAATTGGTGTCGCGGGTGTGGGCCGATGTGAACGTCGACGAAGGCAGCCTCCGCTTCCACGTCAGCGCGCTGCGCAAGGTGCTCGGCGACAGCGCGTCCGGCGCGAGATATGTCGTGAACGTTCCTGGCCGCGGCTATTGCTTCACCGCGCCGATCGTGCGTACGGAGACCGAGCCTGCCGCAACGCCGGCCGGTAGCCCTCTCCTTCCGGCGCAAATTGCCAGGATGATCGGGCGCACTGAAACGATCGAGAAGATTGCAGCCGAGCTCGCACGCCACCGTCTGGTCACGGTGGTCGGACCGGGCGGCATCGGCAAGACCACCGTCGCCCTGGCGGTGGGGCACCGTCAGCTTGGCGCTTTCGCCGGAATGGTCAGGTTCGTCGATTTCGGCTCGCTGCGGGACAAGCGCCTGGTGCCGAGCGCGCTGGCATCGGCATTGGGGCTTTCGGTCTCCTCCGACAATCCGCTGCCGAGCATGCTGGCGTTTCTGCGCGAGAAACGCATGCTGTTGATCTTCGACAGTTGCGAGCATCTCTTGGAAAGCCTGGCGATGCTCGCGGAAAGCATCATCCGCGAGGCGCCGGAGGTTTCCATCCTGGCAACCAGCCGCGAATCGCTGCGCGCCGAAGGCGAGCAGGTGCATCGGCTGTTTCCGCTGGATTGCCCGCCGGAGCGCGCCGCCATCACGGCCCCCGACGTGCTGGCTTATCCCGCGGCGCAATTGTTTGTCGAACGCATCGCCGCGAGCCTCGGCGGGTTCGAGCTCGGTGATGCCGAGGCGCCGCTGGTGGCGGAAATCTGCCGCAAGCTCGATGGCATTGCGCTGGCGATCGAGCTCGCCGCCGGTCGCGTCAACGCCTACGGAATTCAGGGCATCGCCACGCTGCTCAACAGTCGCTTCTCGCTGTTGTGGCAGGGCCGGCGCACCGCGGTGCCCAGGCATCAGACGCTGAGCGCGGCGCTGGGCTGGAGCTACGAGCTATTAACGCCTGCCGAAAGCGTTACGCTGCGCAGGCTGTCAGTGTTTGTCGGCAGCTTTACGCTGGAAGCCGCCCTTGCGGTGGCGTCCGACGATGGGACCGACGAAGCCGAGGCGGTCGAGGCGATCGCAAACCTGGTGGCGAAGTCGCTGATCTCGCTGCCGTCAACGGCTCAGCCGGTGCGCTATCGGCTGCTCGACACCACGCGCGCCTTCGCCGCGGAGAAGCTTGCGGAAAGCGGCGAAGCCGCAAGGATATCGCGCAACCACGCGATCTATTTCCGCGATCTCCTTGCGGGCATCGCGGCGAGAGCAGCAGCATTCTCGACCAGCGACAGCTTCACTCCCTATGCCGATCATCTTGCCAATGTCCGCGCTGCCCTCGATTGGAGCTTCTCCGACCAGGGCGACCGCGCGATCGGGATCGGGCTTGCCGCGGCGGCCGCCCAATTCTTCCTCCAGCTTTCGCTGCTGACGGAATGCCATCGCTGGGCGCGACAGGCGCTGGCGGGATTTGATCCGCAAATTGCCGACCCGCGTCAGGAGATGGAGCTTCAGGCCGCGCTTGGCGTGTCCTTGATGTTCACGCAAGGCAACACCGAAGAAGTCCATACGGCCTTCACCCGCAGCCTGGAACTGGCAGAGTCCCACAACGACCTGCACTGGCAGCTATGGCTGCTGCGGGAGCTTCACATCTATCTCACCCGGATCGGCGATTATCGTGGCGCGCTGGTGATGGGCGAGCGCGGCGCGGTGGTTGCGAGGACATTGAACGATGCCGGCGCCATCCGTACCGCGGAGTGGATGCTCGGGGTCGCCAACCACCTGATCGGGAATCAGAACGACGCGGTCTTGCAGTGCGAGAGCGCTACGACCCATGATCCGTCTCGCCTGCAGATCAACATGCAGCGGCTCGGATATGATGACCGGATCGTGGCACTGGTAGCCCTTGCACGGAGCCTCTGGCTGACGGGGCACCCCGATCGCGCCATCGCGGCGGCGAGATATGCGGTCAGCGAGGCCGAGCGCACACAGCAGCCGCTCACGATCGGCATTGGCCTGATATGGTCGATCTACGTGTTTCTCTGGTTCGGCGATTGGGACGATACCGACAAGCTGATCGAGCGTCTCATCAATCATGCGGCCACGCATTTTCTCGGGCCCTACCAGGCCGTGGGACTCGGACTGAAGGGCGAACTGCTGGTCCGCCGCGGAGAGCCCAAGATCGGCATCGAGCTGCTCCGCCAGGGCGCCGGAACATTACGGCAGACGCGGCACAAGATCCTGAGCACGGTGTTCGCGGCAGCGCTCGCCGAAGGCCTGGTGCAGGTGCGGCAATACGAGGAGGCACTCGGCATCATCGACGAGGCGATCGCGCAGCGCGACAGCGCCGGACAGTCGTTCGACCTGCCGGAGATGCTCCGCGTCAAGGGACACGTCCTGGCGTCCTCGGCCCGTCCATCCGAGGCCGAAACCTATCTGATGCAGTCGCTCAAGCTGTCCCACGAGCAAGGTGCGCTCGGATGGGAATTGCGGGCGGCCGCCACCTTGGGACGGCTCTGGCACGAACAGGGCGATGCAGCAAAGGCTCACGCGCTGATCGCTCCGCTTTATGCACGATACAGTGAAGGCCTCGGCAGCGCCGATCTCAGGTCCGTAAAACTACTGCTCGATGAGCTGGTTTCGCGCATCTAACAACATCTAACGCGCAAATTCGCTCGTGCTGGGCCATGCTCTCTGTACGATCTTGGGGCTGGTCGAAGACGGGATTTGCGAATGGCATTGCTTGATGACGCCCTCGATGCCTGCGGTGGGCTGGAACGATGGCGTCGGTTGAAGAGATTCACCGTCCACCTTTCCATCGATGGCGCGCTGTTCTCCCGCATCGGCAATGCAGGGCGGCTCAAGGACATGGTCATGGAAGGTTCGACCGAGGTCCAGACGCTGCAATTCACCGGCTTCACCGCCCCCGACAGATGCGGCCTGTACCAGCCCGACTGGGTTGCCATCCAGAGCCTGCAAGGCGAGATCCTGCGATCATGCCGCGACCCGCAGACGGCATTTTCGGATCACCACGACGAGATGCCGTGGGACGATCTGCGCCTGGCCTATTTTTGCGGCCTCTCGCTCTGGAACTGTCTGACGACCCCATTTCTGCTCGCGCAACCGGAAATTGAGACCGAAGAACTGCCTCCCTGGAACACCGGCAGCCAGATCTGGCGGCGTCTCCGCGCGATATTTCCACCGACCATCGTTACGCATTCCCGGGAGCAGATCTTCTACTTCGATGACGATGGGCTTCAGCGGCGATTGGACTACCAGGCGGCGGGCGTGGCAATCGCGCACCTGACCTGGGCGCATCAGAAGTTCAACGAAATCGTCATCCCCACGCTCCGGCGCTGCCTGTCGCGTCAGCCCGATGGCACTCTGGTTACGAAGCCCGCGCTGATCGACATCGAGATCTTCGACGCGTCATTCGAGTAGCAGCTAACGAGCGGCGTCGACCATCCCGTTGTGCGCGATCACTCCTTGCCCTGAACGAAGAGCTGAATCAGGGCAACGAGGACATCTGGCGCATCCTCCTGGCTGAAGTGGCCGGCATTGGGCAGCTTGATGATGGGCCGGTCCGGCCATATTCCCCTGAAGTCGGCGATTTGGACCGCCGGCGAGATAGCTCTGTCCTTCATACCAACGGCGAGCATTGCTGGCTTTGACTTCAGATTGTCGACGAGTGGAAAGCCTTCAACGACGTATGGAGCAATCCGACCGAGCAGCACATCGAGCGGGAACTCGATCGCTCCGATGCAGTCCTCTTTTGCTGGAAAGGCCGAACCGTAGGCCGCGAGCCATTCGGAATTCACTGCCGACAGATTCTCAAGACCAATGATCTTCATGATGCTGAGAATGTTGACGTCCAGGTGTCCCAACACCTCGCCAAGTGTGCCGGCTTCGTAATGCTTGCGGACAAACTGAAACCAGGGCGTCAGCGCATCGAACTCCGCGTTGCCATAGCCCGCCAATGTGTTGAGGAGGAACAAGCGCTTGACGCGGTCGGGGTGTCGCAGTGTGAAGGCCGAACCGATCGGTCCGCCCCAATCCTGCATGACCAGGGTGATGTTCCTCAGATCGATCGTTTCGATGAGGTTCGTAAGGTTGTCGACATGGGCTTTCAGCGAATACTCGCGATCGCGAGGGGTCTCGCTTTTGCCGAAGCCCATGTGATCGGGAACGATGACCCTGTGCGTCGCAGAAAGCGGCGGAATAAAGTGTCGATATAGATAGCCCCAGGTCGGTTCACCATGCAGACAAACGATGGGATCGCCGTCGCCCTCGTCGACATAATGCATACGAAAGCCGTTCCCGTCAAAATAGTGCGGCGCAAAGGGCCAGGTTGCACCAAACGTCTCGGCTGCAGGAATCGTCATTCGCCGAATCTCCTCGTGCGCGGGGTGTCAGTTGCAATTGTGTGCGTCATATAAATGCCTCATCGAATGTTCGCTACCAACGACGAACCGTCGTAATGCCCGCATGACGATAATCTTTGCGTGAGAAGCCACGCGTCGGCGACCGAAAATATTCGGTTCCGATTGAATCAGAACCGAATATCCAGATGGGTAGTCAGCCAGGCGCGAACGCCGTCTAGCGTCCGGAAGTCCTCCAGGGATCGCGTCGCGACGTCATGATAGGCGCCAGCCACCATCTCGCTCAGCGCCCCGCCCGGCCCGAGTTCCAAGAACACCGTCGCTTCGCTCTCGATGCAGGCCTGCAGGCAATCGGCCCATTGCACCGTCTGCGAGATCTGGGCCGCCAGCTTGTCGAGACCGGCTTTGACATCGATGACGGCCGCAGCGTCAATTCCGCTCAGGAGCCGGGTGCCGGCGGCTGGCAATGCCGTCACGGCAGCATGGCTTAACCTGTCGCGGAATTCCGTCGACGCCTTGGCAAGCCGCGGGGTGTGGGAGGCAACTTCCACCGGTACGTCGACGACCCTGGCCGCATTCATCGCTTTCGCGTCATCGGCGAGCGCGTTCAATGTTGCGCGGCTTCCGCCCAGGATGAAGGCATCGCCCGGATTGACGATGGCGACGGCGGCATCGTGCCGTTCGCACAAGGTGTCGATGGCATCGCGTGGAAGGCCGCGAACGAAGACCATTCCGTCACCGGGCCGCGTGGCGGCGTCCATCGCTTCCGCGCGGCGGGCCACCAGGTCGAGCGTATCTGTCATGCTCGTAAGGCCTGCGACGCCCCAGGCCGCCACCTCGCCAACGCTGTAGCCGGCAACGATGAGGCGGTCCGGCATCTGGTCGCGCAGCACAGACGCTGCGGCCAGCGCCTGCAGCGTGCAGAGGATCTGGCCGATGCGGTTGCGGTGCAGCACTTCCGCGCTCTCGCTACGGACGATCTCACGCGGATCCCGGCCGCCGAGCAGCGTCGCCGCATGGGCAAACAGGCTGGCGGCCTCCGGCGCATCGCCGGTCAGGGCGAACATATCGCGATGCTGCCGTCCTTGCCCGGAGCAGAGGATTGCGAGACTCATAGCCAGCCCAGCATCACGAAGAACACCGGCGCCAGCGCGAGCAGGATCGCATTGGACATCAGCGACAGGACCTCTCGTGGGCGTCGACGAAGAGGGTCATGGCCAACAAATCGGCCGATCCGCCGGGGCTGAGCCGACGCACGATGAAGCTATCGTGGATGGCGCGGGCGCGCTCCCGCCAATCCGGCGCACCTACGCCGCCCTGGCCGAGAAACTGCCGCGCCACGCGGCGCGCAAACAAGAGGCCGTCCAGCCCGCCGCGATGCAGCAGATTGGTGTCCTCGACCGCGGCGATCAATGCGAAGCATGCTTCGACCCGCGCGGCCTCGGCGTCATCGGCAGCAACGAGAGCTCCCCTGTGCAAGGCCGGCAGGCCGACGTGGTAGACGCTTGGAAATCCCTTGGCCGCTTCCACGCGCGCGCCACCGGCACCGAAGCGACGACGGGCTTTCATGCCATGGCTGTGGAGCAGCACAGGTCCACCGAGGATGCTGCTGCCCCAGAGGCACGTCACGGTTGCTCCGAGCGACAAAGCGGGATCGACCTGCCCGTTGCTCCTTGCTCCGGCCGCCGCGCACAGCAGTCCGAGGCCGAAGATGGCGCCGCGATGGGTGTTGATGCCCGAGGTCGCCGCAAACATCGCCGCCTCGGCCTCGAGACCGATGATCCTCAGTTGCTCCATCGCGCAGCCGCCGGCGCCGGCTTCCGCCAACGCAGCGAAATACGGGCCTATGGTTTCAGCACTGACGCGCAGTGTCTCGGCATCCATATCCTCGTGACTGCCGCGATCGACATGGCTCACGAGGCCGGGCTTCGGCCATGTCTCCACTTCCAGCAGCAGGCAATCCACGGCGCTTGCCGCGATTGCCGCCGCATTGGGCGCGCACGGCGCCTTCACCTGTGGAAGAGGTGCCCGCTGCTGCGCGCTCCATGCCAGAGCCAGCGTCATGACGGCATCTCCCCGGCGAGGAAGAGACTCGTATCGAGCAAGGCGACGCTATCGATGGTCTTGACCAGGACCCGGTCCGCATCCGCGTGCAACTCCCGCCAGTTCACAGCGGCGCCGTCGTCGCGGACCAGTTCGCCATCGAGCCGCATCGGCGCTCGCGCCTCGATCTCGGCAATACTAGCGACGAGACCTTCAACATCCGTGTCGCGCCCAATGCGCAGCAGCAGATCGAGATCAGAGCGATCGGTCAGATAATCCAGTCCAGTCAACACCCGCCAGGCAAGGCTGCCGAACACCCTTGCGTCCACCGCATGAAGCGAAGCGAGTTCATCGAGACGTTCGAGCGTCGGCCGCCACGCGGGCGGCGCCTTCCGAGCGGCCGCTCCCAACGAGGGCGGCGGCGCGATCGAGATCACGTCTTCGGCCTGCATCAGGAAGGAAAGCCGCCGCTTGCCGGCAAAAGGCGGCAATGGCAGGCCCACCGCCACGCCGTGACGCTCGCAAGGCGTGGCACGCCGGCCGATCAACGGCCAGCCGTTCTCGACCCATAGCGCGACCAGCGGATCGGCCGCCAGATCGCTCCGCGCAGCGAGCGCCGTGCACCAGCTCTCGGGGCGGACAAAGATCAGGTCATGGCGCCTCATCGGTCCCTCAGCGGGTTTGCATGGTGAGCTCACGAACGCGCTCCGCGATATCGGCGGCCTTCACGCGGCCACCGCGTTCCTTGCCGAGCGCGTCGCGCCGGTCGCGCGCATCGGACATGTTGCGCAGCAGTTTTTCCAGTTGATCGGCCAGCGAGATCTTGTCGTCCCAGGTGACATGCACGGCCCCGAGCTGAACCAGATTTTGCAGGCCGGGAGCGAACACCGGCGTGGACTTGGCTTTCTGCTCGAGCACCTCGATCGGCAATTTCGTCACCTTGGACATCGACGGCAGATCCATCACCGCCGGATCTGCGCCCGGCAATCCCACCAGCACGCGGGTCGCAAGCGCGGTGGCGAGGAAGGCTCCCGCCGCCGAATGGCCATACAGCAGCCCGATCGTAGGCCGGCCCTCGATATCCGCATGGATGAGCGACTTGGCGAGATGAGCCAGGAACTCGTTCAATCCCAGAAGCTCATCGCGCTTGCTCATGCGCTGGCTGTCGCTGTCGACGACGACCAGAATCGGGCCGCTTCCATTCTTGATCGAACCGAGAACGGCGCTCGAGAGCCTGATCGCCTCGTCGACACCGAGCGCGGTTCTATCAGCGACACCGATGACCAGGGCGCGATCGCCGGATCGCAGCGTGCCGGACCCGAGCAGAACGCCACCATCGTTCTTCACGTCATGGCCGTCGGGAAACATCGAGGCGAGAATCCTATCGAGCGTCACGGGCAATCCTCCGGAGCTTGTCGGCAAGTTCGATGAACTGATCGGCTGGCAACGCTGGAACGGACGCAGCGTCCGGAACGCCTTCCGCCGCCCAGATCTCGACCGCATCCCGGCAGGCGCCAAAGCGTTGCAATCGATCTTCAAGGCGCGATTGCTCGGCATTCAACGTGTCGATGCCAAAGCCCGCGGTGGTCTCAAGCAATTCGAGGGCGGCTTCACGAAAGGCTTGCACGGTGTCGTCGGCAAAGAGTTCGGCGCCGCCGATCAGCCGCCGGTGCTTGCCGCCCATTGTGCGCCAGACCAGGGCACGGTCGCGCGAGTCGAACTCTTCCACGCCGCGATTGGTCTCGATGACCTCAGGACCGGAGACGGCGATACGTCCCTGCTCGGACACCGCGAGCGCCGAGCAGCAGCCCGCGATCAATCCACCGCCGCCATAACATCCAGAACGGCCGCCGATCAGCCCGATCACCTTCACGCCTGCGGTCCGCACCTCGATCACCGCGCGCATGATCTCGGCAATCGCGAGCTCGCCCGCATTGGCCTCTTGCAGGCGGACGCCGCCAGTGTCGAGCAGGATCAATACCGGGATCGATTTCATCTCCTTCGCCGCGCGCAGCAATCCCGTCAGCTTGGCGCCGTGGACCTCGCCGAAAGCGCCGCCCATGAAGCGGCCTTCCTGCGCCGCAATGAACACCGGCGATCCTGCAAGCTGCCCGTGGCCGACGATGATGCCGTCGTCGAACTGCTCGGGAAGGTCGAACAGTTTCAGATGCGGGCTGACCTCGCGCTGCTCGGGGCCGATGAATTCGACAAAGCTTCCGGGATCAAGCAATAGCCGGATCCGCGCCCGCGCTGATGCCTCGTAGAAGCTCGTCGCTCGCGCCCGCTCCACCGATGGCTTTTCCAGATCCGCGACGCTCATTGCTCGTCCTCCGCCATCAGCCGGACAGCCTGGGCGAGACGCAGCGACACGGTGTCAGGTCGCGCGCCGCCGTCGTTGATGGAGAATTTGAGCCCGCCGGGCGAGTAGCGCTCGACGAAGTCGGCGACCACGGCGTCCCATACCTCGCCAAAGCCTTCGGCCGCGGTCTTGATCTCCAGCCGGCATTCCGTTTCCGGCAGCACGCGCTCCGCCAGCACTTCCAGATTGCCTGAAGCCACCACGCCGATGATGGCCATTTGCCTGGTCCCGCCGGCACGGCTACGTGCCTGATGGTGAAAGCTCAGATCTTCCATTGCGGCTATCCTCTCACCAGTTGCGGAATTGCGAGGGCGGCGCGTAGAGCCCGCCCGACCACCGCACGAGATCCTTGATCGAGCGCGCCGCCAGCATGCTGCGGTCGGCGTCGAGCGGATCGATGCCGAGATCCTCCGGCCGACGGATCACACCGCGCTCGCGCAAATGCTGCACCATTTTCTTGTCCCTGTTACGGCCGACATCGGTGTAGCCGGCGACGCCGCGGATCGCCTGTTCGCGCTCATTCGCGTCACGGCACAGCAGGAGATTGGCGACGCCCTCCTCCGTGACAATATGTGTAACGTCGTCGCCATAGATCATCACCGGGGCGAGATCGAGCTTGAGCTTCTCGGCGAGCGCGAGCGCGTCGAGCTTCTCGACGAACAGCGGCGCGTTCTTCTCGCCAAAGGTCTCGCCGATCTGCACCACCAGCTTGCGGCCGCGGCGGAGCAGCGCCGAGCCGTCGGGATCGGCCTCGCGGCCGGCCTGCAGCCAGGGTGTGCTCGGATGGCGCCGCCCGCGGGCATCGGCGCCCATGTTCGGCGCGCCGCCGAAGCCCGCGATGCGCGATGTGGTGACGGTGGAGGAATTGCCCCGCAGATCGATCTGCAAGGTCGAGCCGATGAACATGTCGCAGGCATAGAGGCCGGCGGTCTGGCAGAAGGCGCGGTTAGAGCGCAGCGAGCCGTCTGGCCCGGTGAAGAAGACGTCGGATCGGGCGCGGATATAGTCGTCCATGCCGACCTCCGAGCCGAAGCAATGGATCTGCTCGACCCAGCCCGATTCGATCGCGGGGATCAGCGCGGGATGGGGATTGAGGGCGAAATGGCTTGCGACCTTGCCTTTCAATCCCAGCCGCTCGCCATAGGTCGGCAACAACAGCTCGATCGCGGCGGTGGAGAAGCCGATGCCGTGATTCAGCCGCTGCACGCCATAGGGCGCGTAGATCGCCTTGATCGCCAGCATCGCAGTCAGGATCTGTCCTTCGGTGATGGCGCCGGGATCGCGCGTGAACAACGGCTCGACGAAGAACGGCTTGTCGGCCTCGACCACGAACTGCACGCGGTCGGCCGGGATATCGACGCGCGGCACCTTGTCGACGATCTCGTTGACCTGGGCGATGACGACGCCATTCTTGAAGGCTGTGGCCTCGACCACCGTCGGCGTGTCCTCGGTGTTCGGCCCGGTATAGAGGTTTCCGTCGCGGTCGGCGCTGACGGCGGCGATCAGCGCAACCTGCGGCGTGAGGTCGATGAAATAGCGGGCGAACAATTCGAGATAGGTATGGACGGCGCCGAGCTCGATCTTGCCGCCGAACAGCATGCGCGCGATGCGCGCCGACTGCGGCCCGGAATAGGCATAATCGAGCCTCTTTGCGACGCCGCGGTCGAACAGGTCGAGATGTTCCGGCAGCACGATGCCGGACTGCACCATATGCAGGCCGTTCACCTTGGCGAGGTCGACGGCAAGCAGCGCGCGACAAAGCAAGTCCGCCTGCTTCTGGTTATCGCCCTCGAGGCACACCCGGTCGCCCGGCCGTATCACCGCTTCCATCAGGCGGGTGGCGTCGCGTGCTTCGACGATCTTACCCTTCGCCAGTTTCGCGCCGGCCTCGATGCGGGCATCGCGTGCTTGCCGGCCTTGCTGCCAATTCCTCATTCGCCATGCTCCTGGATCCGGCATTCCCTAACGATATGCGTCGGACCCGATTGGATCACTGAGGCGCTCCGGCGGGCATGTGTGAGAACCCTGTCCCGCCGGAGCCCCATGCGTCATTCGCAACCTTCTTGTCACCGCGCGACCAACTTTTCAGCGTTGCGAGCAGCTTCTGTGATCACGGCCGCCACTTCCTTCGGATGGGATTCGTAGACGGAGTGGCTGGCGCCCTTGATCTCGGTGGTGTGGCTCTTTGCGCGGGCGTAGTACCAGCGCTCGAGATCGGGATTGATGATCTGGTCGCTCTCGGCGACGATGCCCCAGCTTGGCTTGGTCTTCCAGGCAGCCGCGGTCAGCGGCGTGGTGAAGACCTGAGCCGCGGCCAATACCTGGGAGCGCGCGGAAAATTCCGCCCGCTCGCGCGACAGGTCGGGTGCGAAGAGCTTGGGAAAATCCGGCGGGTTGAGATAGGTGTATTGATCCGGCGTCTTCTTGATCGCGCCTTCCGTCTTGGCCAGCACGCTCGGCATCTTCTTGCCAAGCGCGCCTTCATCCTCGCCGACGTCGGGCGCATGCGCGGCGACGTAGACGAGACCGATCACCTTCGGATGAACGCCGGCCTCCGTGATGATCGAACCGCCATAGCTATGGCCGACGAGCAGCGTCGGGCCGTCCTGCAAGTCGAGGATTCGCTTCGCCGCCGTCACGTCATCGGCGAACGAGGTTTCCGGCTCCTGCACCATGGTGACATGGAATCCTTCTTTGGTGAGGATTTCATACACGGGCTTCCAGCCCGATGCGTCCACCCAGGCGCCGTGCACCAGCACGATGTTCTTGAGCGGCTCGGCACGCGCCGGGATAACTGTCGAAACGAGCGAAAGAGCGGCCGCAAAGGCGAGGCGGGCTTTGAGGTGTTTCATGTCCGAAGACTCCAGGTTGCGCGGCAATACATAGAGTCAGGAACTGCCTCGCGTATTTCTACAAGGACGGATGATTTCGACTTCGCACGCCGCCGAATGATATTGCCCCCATGATCCACTCACACTGTCCGCGGGCCGTCACTATTCTAAGCGCATCGCCAGATGGCCTGACGCCTTTCTCCATATGGTTCACGAACATGCCCAAACACAGTTCCACTCGAGTCCTCGGATTGGCTGCAGCGGCAGCCGCTGTCGGAATGTTGTTTCCGTCGTTCGGCCAGACGCAGGAGTTGCAGCGCGATAAGGTAGCAGGCGAAGCAGCACCGGCGCTGGTCGTCGAGCTGCGGCTGCATAGCGGCATGCGTCAACGCCTACTGTACATATCACCGCCCAAGCCGCTCGCCGCAATCGTGATGCTGCCCGGCGGCGGCGGGAATATCGGTATCGAAAGCAATGGTGATGTCAGGCATGGCGACAATTTTGTCGTCCGCTCGCGCGAGCTGTGGGTGCAGCGCGGATATGCCGTGGTGATTCCGGACACGACCGCACACGCCAATCTGCGGCGCGATCGCAGCACTCCGGAATACGGCCGGATCGTTGTCGAGCTCGCCGACTTCGCGCGGTCACAAGCCGGCGTTCCCGTGTTCCTGCTCGGCACCAGCCAAGGCTCGATCGCCGCGGTGAATGGCGCCGCCCACGCGCCGGGGGGAGACGTTTCGGGCCTGGTCCTCACGGAATCCGTGTCCAGGATGGGCAAGAGCGGTGAAACGGTCTTCAGCGCGGAACCGGAGAACGTGCGCGTGCCGGTTCTCATCGTCGCGAACAGGAGCGACCGATGCAACGTGGCAGCGCCCGGCGACGCGCCACGCATCGCTGCGGCGATGAGCCACTCGCCCGAGGTCCAGGTCCGATTCGTCAGTGGCGGAATTAGCCGGTCGCGGCGCGCTTGCGGATCCTTGTCGCCTCACGGCTATTACGGAATCGAAACCCGCGTGGTCGATCTCATTGCCCGCTGGATCAGCGAGCATCGCTGATCCAGCTCTAACGACGTGCAGCCAGTTCTCTGCGGCTCTCGACCTGGTTAGCCTCATCGTGGATCGGCACCGGCGCCATCGCCGCGAACACGCCGTCATGCCGGACCAGCGCGTGGAACAGCGCGGCGGCAACATGCATCAGGATCAGCGCAAAGAATGCGAAGGCCAGATAGAAATGCGCATTCCACAACAGCGTACGCAGGCTGTCGCTCTGCGGCAGGATCGCGGGAAGGTAGATGCCGCCGTAGAGCTCAACAGGATAGGCCGATGCCGACAGCATGGCCCAGCCGAGCAGCGGCATGCCGATCATGAGAGCATAGAGCGCATAATGCGACAATTCGGCAGCGAGCTTCATCGGCTCGGGCAGGTCGGCCGGCAGCGGCGGCGCGCCGTAATAGAAACGCGTGACCAGGCGGATCAGCGCCAGCACCAGGATGATGCTGCCGAGCGTCTTGTGGATCGAGACCAGCGGCACGTATTTCGGCATGATCGTGGATACCATGCCGACGCCAATGAAGAGCATCGTCAGGATGCAGACTGCCATGACCCAGTGCAGCACGCGCTGAAGGGGAGAGAAGTGGTGGCGGATAGCGTTCATGGCTTCGGGCCCGTTACGGTTCGTGGATAATCCTTGGCCTCCGCCGTGCGGAGATCGTACGACTTGGCGTAGACCGATGAGCGGGCCGCCGGGAACGGATCGTCCGAGGTGCGCATGCCCGGCGGCAGCACGGTCGGATCGAAGTTGATGTCGCGGCAAGGACCATCCGCCTCGGCCTCGATCCGCTGCACGACCAGCGTGCCGACCTCGATGGTGCGACGATCCTCCGGCCAGGCCTTGGTCGGATCCGCGGTGGGATCACCTGGGTTGGCGACGGTCACCGTCATGGTCCAACGCTGCGGGCCAGAGCGAACCCGCTGCGTGATCTCCTGTTCAAGGAAGTCAGGATCAAGCTTCTTGAGATCATCCTGTGTCACCGGAACCACTTGCGCCTGCGGCAGCAACGACCATCGCACCGCGTGATCGGCGCCGGAACTGTCGGTGAAGACGAAACTGTTGAGACCGTTGAAGCGATCCTCGGCATAGCTGCCGGTCCAGGGCGCATTCTTGGCCCACGCGCCGAACGGCGCAAACTCCGGATGCGCTTCGGCAAACATCTTCATCGCGTTGGGGTCCTTGCTGCCCGCTGCGACCAGGAGTTCGTGAAAGCCTTCCGGCGTGGAGGCTGCAAAGACCGGCGCATTGATCATCGCCATGCGCCATTCCTGGCCATTCGGCGGCATGATCCGCAATCCCAGGCCGCGCACGCGGACCGATGCATCCGCGGCATCCGGATTGGGCGTGCCCAGATTGAAGCGTCCCAGCGCCGCATACTGGCCGGCGGCAAGGACCGAAGCGCGTGAGATCGCCGCGCCATTGCCGTTGGATTCGAAAACGCCGGTGAAGCAGATGCCCTTGGCGTGATTGCGGCGGTAACCAAGCGCCGGGCCGCTGGGGGGCGCCAGCGCCTCCAACATCTTCCACGGCGTCAGGCGCTCCGGCGAAAGCCATCCCGCAGTGTAGGCGAAGGCGGCCGCGCTGCCGGCGATGACGACGCCGATCAGCACGAGTGATCCCAGCACGGAACGTGCGGGAGATGGACGCGGCTCGGGCATTCAGACCTCACGATGACGATGGATAATTCTGTCCTGTAGCCACCACTATCCCTCCGGAGCATCGGAGGGTCTTCCCGAACCTGCCAAGACTCTTTCAAAATCGCACGGCCGGCAGCCGCGACGCGCCCACGCCGGAGGGGATTGTCCATGCGCCGCCCCCGTCCTAACCTGCCCGAAAAAACAGGTGGAAACGCAATGGCACGGATCAAGACTATCGAGACCGGGCTCTACCGGATTCCGCTGTCGGTCACGCTGTCCGACAGCACGCACGGCGAAATCAACGCGTTCGAGCTTATCACGGTTCGCGCACGCGATTCCGACGGCGCGGAGGGCATAGGCTACACTTACACGGTCGGCCGCAATGGCGGCGCCATCGCCGACATCCTCCGCCGTGAGGTTCCCGAATTGATCGAGGGCCGCGAGGCCGACGATACCGAAGCGCTGTGGCACCACGTCTGGTGGCGCCTGCATTATGGCGGGCGCGGTGGCCCCACCGTGCTTGCGCTCTCGGCGCTGGACATCGCCCTTTGGGACTTGAAGGCGCGGCGCGCCGCGCTGCCGCTCTGGCGGCTGCTCGGCGGGTTCGATCAGCGCGTCCCCTGCTATGCCGGCGGCATCGACCTCGATCTGTCAGTCGAGGCCCTGCTGAAGCAGACCGACGACAATCTGGGCAAGGGCTTTCGCGCCATCAAAATGAAGGTCGGCCGGCCCGATCTCGGCGCCGACGTCGCGCGCGTGCAGGCGATGCGCAAGCATCTCGGCGACGGCTTTCCGTTGATGGCCGACGCCAACATGAAATGGACGGTGGAGGAAGCCATCCGCGCCGCGCGGGCGCTGCAGCCCTTTGATCTCACCTGGCTCGAAGAGCCGATCATTCCCGACGACGTCGCCGGCCACGCCCGGATCCTCGCCGCAGGCGGCGTGCCGATCGCGGCGGGAGAAAACTTGCGCACGCTCTGGGAGTTCAAGAACTATATCGCCAATGGGGCGGTCTCCTATCCGGAGCCTGATGTCACCAATTGCGGCGGCGTGACCTCCTTCATGAAGATTGCGCGGCTTGCCGAAGCCTTCAATCTTCCCGTCACCAGTCACGGCGCGCACGACATCACGGTGCACCTGCTCGCGGCCTGCCCGAACCGTTCCTATCTCGAGGCGCACGGCTTTGGCCTCGATCGCTATATCGAGCATCCGCTCGTGCTCGAAGATGGCATGGCGCTGGCGCCGACCCGTGCCGGCCACGGCGTCAATTTCGACTGGAAGGGACTGGAACGACTGGCAGCATGAGCTGGCCGCGCTGGACGCCGCGCTCCCTCTCCCGCTTGCGGGAAAGGGCCCGGGTGAGGGTATCTCCACGATGGGATTGTCAGTGGGGAGAGAGCCCCCACCGTCGCTATCGTGATAACGGACCGAGACCATCCGGACAGCGTGGACGGCAAGGAAGTGGCATGACGCGAACGATCCAATGGCAGTACGGAAGTGATGAAGTCACGCTCGGTCTCGATGAGGCCGGCCACGGTGCCTCCGTCGTCCTTCTGCCGGCCCTGAGCTCGATCTCGACACGCCAAGAGATGCGCCCTCTGCTTGATCGGCTCGCTTTCCGTTTCCATGTCACAGCCGTCGACTGGCCCGGCTTTGGCGACCTGGCACGGCCATCCGCAAACTGGTCGCCGGATATGCTCTCTGCATTTCTCGACTGGTTCCTGACCGAGATCACCTCACCGCCTCACACGATCGTCGCAGCCGGGCATGCGGCAACCTACGCGCTGCACCAGGCGGCCAACCATCGCGGCACGATCGAACGTCTCGTATTGATCGCGCCGACCTGGCGCGGGCCATTGCCGACCATGATGGGTGGTGAGCGCCCCTGGTTCTCCCGCATTCGCGCGGCGATCGATCAGCCTCTGATCGGCCCGCCGCTCTACCGGCTGAATGTCAGCCGCTTCGTGATCTCGAAGATGGCGCGCGGGCATGTGTACAGCAATCCCGATTGGCTCACCGGCGATCGCCTCGCCGCGAAGCTTGCCGTCACGCGAGCGGAAGGCGCCCGCCACGGTTCGGTGCGTTTCGTCACCGGCGCCCTCGACCGCGTCGACAATCGCGCGGCGTTCCTCGATCTCGTGCGTCGCGCGGATATTCCGATCCTTGTCATCTACGGCGCCGAGACGCCGCCGAAATCGCGCGCGGAGATCGAGGCCCTCACCGGGCTCCCGAACGTCCAGGTCAAGCAACTGCCAAAGGGCAAGCTCGCCGTCCACGAGGAACTGCCGGATCACGTTGCCGACGAAATTCTGGCGATGATGTCGGCGTGATTTGGGCCATCATCCCCGCCACTGTTTGACGATTGAACCACAGCTTTCCCCATGTCGTCCCGGGCTTGACCCGGGACCTATAACCACAGGCAGGCATGGTGCGCAAAGCTAAGGCCGCTTGCTCGCCCCACAACAAACGCTTGTGGTTATGGGTCCCGGCTCAAGGCCGGGACGACGGCGAGAGTGCTGTTGAGAGCAGGCCCACACCGGTTCCAGCAGATCGTCTGTCAAGGGCGATCGGCTGCCATTGTGCCTGTGCAAGCCGTGCGCTTTCGGAGTAGGTTTGAGGCACGCAACGGCCTTGCAAATTCTACTGGAGGCGGAACGACAAATGCCGACAAAAGATCCGGTCAACTGGATGTTGTCTGAAGCGATCGAATCGCTCGCGCGCGCCGAACGGCTGCATCGAAAATTGTTCAGCCTGCAGCCGGCCGGTCCGCGCGAACCCAGTTGGGAGCCTCCGATCGACGTGCTGGAGACCGATCGGGAGCTGTTGATCTTCGTGGCGCTGCCCGGCGTCGATCCCGATCAGGTGGTGGCGATCATCGAGAACGGCGTGCTGATCATCAAAGGGCACCGGATATTGCCCGCGGAGCTCCGCGATGCGCTGATCCACCGGCTCGAGCTGCCGCAAGGCGGGTTCGAGCGCCGCATTGCGTTGCCGGCCGGACGCTACGCCGTGAGCCGGACCGCCTCGAATGGATGCGTCGTGTTGCGCCTGTCGAAATCCGTGTGAGAATTCATGATGTCGCCTGATAGTCAAAATCCCGGTTCGGCCACCGCCGGTGCGAAAGTGGAATCGGTCGCGATCCCCTCGGATGCGCTGATCATCGTCGCGGTCCGCAACATTGTATTGTTTCCGGCCGTGATCGCTCCGGTCGCCATCGCCCGCGCGAAGTCGATCGCCGCCGCGCAACAGGCACTGCGCGAACAGCGGCCGATTGGAATCCTGCTGCAGCGAAACGCCGACATCGATGATCCCACGCCGGACGACCTGCACCGCGTCTGCACGATCGCCAATATCGTCAGGTACATCACCGCGCCCGACGGAACCCATCACATCGTCTGCCAGGGCGTGCAGCGCGCCCGCATCCTTGATTTCCTGCCTGGCACGCCATTCCCCGCGGCGCGTGTGCTTCACATTCCGGAGCCGACGACGACGTCGCCCGAGATCGAGGCGCGCTTTATGAATCTGCAGAGACAGGCCGTCGAGGCGGTCCAGCTCCTGCCGCAGGCGCCGCCCGAGCTGGTCGGCGCTTTCCAGGCAACGACATCTCCCGGCGCACTCGCCGATCTCACGGCGTCCTATATGGACATCAAGCCGCAGGAGAAGCAGGAGATCCTCGAGACCATCGACCTCGCCGCCAGGATGGACAAGGTTTCGCGCTATCTCGCCGAGCGGCTCGAAGTGCTGCGGCTGAGCAACGAGATCGGCCAGAAGACCAAGGCTGCCCTCGACGAGCGCCAGCGCGAAGTGCTGCTCCGCGAGCAGATGGCCACCATCCAGCGCCAGCTCGGCGAAGGCGAAGGCAAGGCGCAGGAAGTCGCGGAATTGAGCGCGGCCATCGACAAGGCGAAGATGCCGTCCGAAGCCGAAGGCCAGGCACGCAAGGAGCTGCGGCGCTACGAGCGGATGCCGGAAGCCGCCGCCGAAGGCGGCATGGTCCGCAGCTATCTCGACTGGCTGATCGATTTGCCCTGGGCGCCGGACGAAAAGCCGATCGATATCCGCGAGGCCCGTCGCATCCTCGACGAGGATCATTTCGGGCTGGAAAAGATCAAGGCGCGGATCATCGAGTATCTCGCGGTCCGCAAACTGGCGCCGCATGGCAAGGCGCCGATCCTCTGCTTCGTCGGACCGCCCGGCGTCGGCAAGACCTCGCTCGGACAGTCGATCGCCCGCGCCATGGACCGGCCGTTCGTGCGCGTCAGCCTCGGCGGCGTCCACGACGAAGCCGAGATCCGCGGACACCGCCGCACCTATATCGGCGCGCTGCCCGGCAACATCATCCAGGGCATCAAGAAGGCCGGCTCCCGCGCCTGCGTCATGATGCTCGACGAGATCGACAAGATGGGACGCGGCATCCAGGGCGACCCGTCGGCGGCGATGCTCGAGGTGCTCGATCCCGAGCAGAATTCGACCTTCCGCGACAACTATCTCGGCGTGCCCTTCGATCTTTCACGCGTCGCCTTCATCGCGACCGCGAACATGCTCGATACGGTTCCGGGACCGCTGCTGGACCGGATGGAGATCATCAGCCTGCCCGGTTACACCGAGGATGAAAAGCTCGAGATCGCGCGGCGCTACCTGGTGCGCCGCCAGCTCGAGGCCAACGGTCTCAAACCAGAGCAGGCGACAATCGAGGACGAAGCGCTGCGCTCGATCATCAACGGCTACACGCGGGAAGCCGGCGTCCGTTCGCTCGAACGCGAAATCGGCAAGGCGCTGCGCCATGCCGCGGTGCAGATCGCGGAGGGCAGCTCAGCCAAGGTGACGCTCGGCGCTCGGGATCTCACGACCGTGCTCGGCCAGCCGCGCTTCGAAGGCGAGATCGCGCTGCGCACCAGCGTGCCCGGCGTTGCGACCGGGCTTGCCTGGACACCGGTCGGCGGCGACATTCTCTTCATCGAAGCAACACGCGTGCCCGGCAGGGGCGGCCTGATCCTCACCGGCCAGCTCGGCGAGGTCATGCGCGAAAGCGTGCAGGCGGCGTTGACACTGGTGAAAAGCCGCGCCGCGCAGCTCGGGATCGATCCGTCGCTGTTCGAGAAGAGCGATATCCATGTCCACGTGCCCGCGGGCGCCACGCCGAAAGATGGTCCGAGCGCCGGCGTCGCGATGTTCACCGCGCTGTCCTCGCTGCTCACCAATCGCACGGTCAGGCACGACACCGCGATGACCGGCGAGATATCGCTGCGCGGCCTGGTGCTGCCGGTCGGCGGCATCAAGGAGAAAGTCGTCGCGGCCGCGGCCGCCGGCCTGACCCGGGTGATGCTGCCGGCGCGCAACCGGCGCGACTTCGACGACATTCCGCAAGGCGCGCGCGACAAGCTGGAGTTCATCTGGCTGGAGCGCGTCGACGATGCGATCGCGCAAGTGTTGGAGCCGGCGAAATAGCCGGCCAACGCAATGGAAAATGCACCGGGCACGCGGCTCTTCGCGTGCCCCTCAATCCTTGCCCTTGGTCTGCACGAGATAGCTGACGATCGCGGGCACGTCGGCCTCATCGATCGGCGCCTTGTAAGTGTTGATCATCTTGTTCACCTCGGCTTCCCATGTCGCCTTGGGCAGCGGCGGCTGGTTCAGCACCATGTCGGTCGAATGGCAGGCGAGGCAATTGTTGTTGATCGCCGCGGCGCTGGAGCCGCCGGGGAACAAGGCATCGCCTGCCGGCAGCTCCACCGTCGTCGATTTGATCGTCGGCAGATCCTGAACCCAGGCCGGCGTCGAGGAGAGCAGCGCACTTCCGAAGCAGCCGATCGCAGCCAGATATTTCAGCATGATCAGCTCCTAGAATGCCTTGACCTGCACGGTTTCGATGACGTTGCGCATGAAACCGCTGCCATTCCAGTTCGGCATGTCCGGCTGGACCTCGCCTGCGGAATTGGTGCAGCGGACCATCAGCGCGTGATCGCCTTTGTCGGCAAGCGCAAAGTCCGTCTGCCACTGGCGAAAGCCGTACTTGCCGAAATCATCGCCAAGCTTGGCCGGCTGCCATGACTTGCCGCCATCGCTGGAAAACTCGACCTTGGCGACGCCGGTGTCGCCGCCAAAGGCGATGCCGCGAGCGGGCACGCGCGTGCCCGCGGTGTAGGACGCGCCATCAGTGATATTGGTGAAGAACGAGCGCGGCACCATGCGGTTGATCGGCACCATCTTCACGCCGCTCTGTCCCGGCACGATGCTGGCATGCGGCGTATCGGGAATCGTATATGCTACAGCCATCCAGTAATTATCGTCAGGCTTGTCGAGCACTTCGATGTCGCTGAGCATCTTGATCCAGTAGGTCGAGTACCACCCCGGCACGATCAGGCGCAGCGGAAAACCGTTGAGCAGCGGCAGTTGCTCGCCATTCATGGCGTAGGCGATCATCACTTCACCATCGCGGGCATGATCGATCGCAAGCGACTTCCGGAAGGTCGGAGCGTCCAGGACGACAGGCTCGTCCAATCCCTTGAAGCGGACCTGAACGGCGCCGGCCTTGACGCCGGCGCGATCCAGCACGTCCTTCAGCCGTACGCCGGCCCATTTGGCGTTGCCCATCGCGCCATTCGCCCATTGCGCGCCGGGCACGCGCGGCGAGAAGAAGCCGCGCGAATTGCCGGAGCATTGATTGACCGCGGCAAGCTCCACCCGCGGCAGGTCGCGCAGGATGTCCGATATCGACAGCGACAGCGTCCGATCGACATGCCCGCGCACCGCAAGCCTGAAGGCGTTCACGTCGACCGAATTCGGGATCTCGGCCCAGTGCCAGCGCACGTAGAACTGATCGTTCGGCGTGAAGACGCCGCGGTCGAACACTTCCATCGGCGTTTCGAGCAGCGCCGGCCGCACCCGCTGCAGAATTATGTCGCCTTTTTGCGGAAAAGCATGCGTGATCGGCCGTTCCCGCGGCCCGCTCGCAAACGGCAATTTGACCATTTCTTCGGCGAAGGCCGGCGATACGGCAAGCGACAGACCGGCAATTCCAATGTTCCGGAGCACAGTACGGCGCGACGGACGTTCAGTGGGGGCGGAGCGAGCGGGATGCAGGTTTCGCAGCGAATGGCTGAGCGCATCTTCCTTGTCGTTGCGCATCGGAGCTTCCTCCTTGGGCAAGCGGCACCGAGCCCATCGGCACCGCCCATTGCAAATCCGAACAATAGCATACCCAGCCTAGTGTCGACGGGACATCTGGGTATTTCGAATTTGCCTGCTACCGAGGCGGCGAATCGCGCAACATCGTACCACACGCGGCCGATCAGGCCGCCAGCGCGTCCTGGTTGATTTCACCCTTGGCAAGCGTCGTCAGCAATTCGTCCGCCCGCTTTTCTTCATCGAGCGCGCCGTGCAGCAGCCGCTGGTCCTCACGAAGGCTGAGCTGGCCCGCAAGCGCGGCCACGCTTCCATAGGCTGCGATCTCGTAATGCTCGAGCTTCTGTGCGGAGGCGATCAGGCCCGCGTCGCGAAGGTAGTCGTCCTTCAGGATTACGCACATCTTCTCGGTCTCATGGATCAGCGCCTGCATGGCCTGATCCGTATGTTGCTCTGCGGCGGCGTCGTGCTTCTGCAGGATCGACCGCAGCCGCTCCTCCTGCATGATGGTTTCCCGCTGATGCCGCTCCAACGCAGCCCTTAGCGAAGGATGCGAGGCCGCTTTGGCCATAAGCAGCAACGCCTCGCCAAGCTGCTGCTCGACGCTGACAAGTTCCTGCAATTCGGCAAGGTACATGTCCTTGAATGTCGTGATCTCCATGGTGGTGTCCTTTCGAACGGACCGCCGGCCAGCCGGCCGCCGCGGCCCTCAAGTGCAATCGCCGATCGGGTTGAAGGTAGCCCCGGCGAAGCTGCGCTCCCTCTCCGCTTGCGGAGGAGGGCTGGGGTGGGGTGCCTCTGCATTGGGACTCCCCGAGTGGAGAGAGCCCTCACCCGGCGCAACGCCATAGCCGAGGCTCCGCTTCGGCGTTCTCTAAGGACGGCCGCCGAAGGCGGCCTTCGCCTCTCCCGCAAGCGGGAGAGGTGAAGATTCAGCCTGATCGGATCATACTCAAGCTGACCATTCAACGAAGGGAACCAGTTCCCGGTTCCTAAAATGGCATGCCGGCGCGGCTCACGCCCGATAGAGATAAAGATAGTTCGGCGAGAACAGCGCCGTGCTCTTGAGCGCATCCAGGTCGGTGATCGTCAGCGTCCGTTCGCGCAGCAGGATCAGGCCGGAGCTGCGCAAGTCCTGCAGCGTGCGGTTGAGATGGACCACCGAGAGGCCGGTCGCGTCGGCCAGATCCATCTGGGTCACCGGAAAGGCGCAGGAATTGCCGTCGATCAGGCCGACCGGCCGCAACCGTTCATAGATCTCGCATAGCAGATGCGCTACGCGCTCGAGCGCCAGCCGACGGCCGAGATTGATCGCCCATTCGCGCTGGATCGCGCTGCTCACCAGCGTCTCGCACCAGAACGCCTCCGCGACCGAGCGGTCGTCCGCGACCAGCGCCTCGAACTGCGCGCGTTTGACCTCGGCATAGACCACCGGCGTCAGGCTCGCGATGGAATGATCCATGACCGGTAGCAGATAGGTGTAGGCGTCGCAGATCTCGCCCGGCAGGATGAAATTGACGATCTGGCGCCTGCCGTCCTCCAGCGTCTTGTAGCGGCACAGCCAGCCCGACAGGATGATCCGCACGCCGTGGACCGCATCGCCCTCGCAGATCAGGTCCTCGCCCGCGCCGACATGCTGCATGCCCTCGCGTATCGCCCGTTCCAGCGCAGCGACCCCCTCGTCCGACAAGGGCCGCAGCGCATTCAGTCGCCGGATCACCGGCTGCGCCAGAATTCCCTCGACGGGTGGGGGATGCATCTAGCTGTCCAGTACCGGCGTGTGGATGGTTCGCCGGCTCAAGGGAATGATGATGGTGCAGTGAAGGCCGCCAGCATTGAACATCATCATGGTCTGTCCCTTGAACTCGAACGCCAGCGTCCGCTCCAGCAGTTCGGTGCCAAAACCCTTGCGCGGCGGCGGCGCGACGGACGGGCCGTTCCGCTCGCGCCAGTCGAAAACCAGCCGTGGCGGATTGACCGCCTCGTCGATCCGCCAGCTTATCTCGATGCGCCCTGAAGGCTGGCTCAGCGCACCGTATTTCAGCGCATTGGTCGCAAGTTCATGGAGGGCAAGCGCGAAAGTTTCCGCGGCCTTTGACTGGAAACGCACTTGCGGGCCGGAGACGCGCAATTGCTCGCCTTCGCGGGCATTATAGCCGAGCAACTCCTCGATGACGAGGTATTCGAGATCGACGCCGCCTTCGGGGTCGCGGATCACCAGCGCCTGGGTCCGCGCGAATGCGTTCAGGCGGCCGTCGAGATGGGCGGCATATTCGTCGACGCTCGAGCTGGTTTCGGCGGAGCGGCGCGCGATCGAGCGGATGACGCCGAGCGTGTTGCGGACGCGGTGCTGAAGCTCAGCGAGCAGCAGCCGCTGCCGCTCCTCCGCGCGCGTGATCGCGGTGACGTCGATGAAGGTGATGACCACGCCGGCAATGAAATTGCCGATACTCCGGTACGGCAGGATGCGGACGACGTAGCGCGTGCCGCTGTCGGGCGCACTTAGTTCGCGCTCGGCGCTGGCGAGCGTACGCAGCACGCGGCGAACGTCGTCATAGAGCTCCTCGATCGGAATGCGCGCCTTGATCTGCGCGATCGGCCGGCCGACGTCGGTTTCGACCAGATGCAGCACCTGGGTGATCGCGGGCGTGAAATTCATCACCTTGAGGTCATTGTCCAGGAATACGGTCGCGATCTGCGTGCCTTCAAAGAAGTTCTTCAGGTCGCTGGTGGCGCGCGCCAGCTCCTTGACCCGGTGCGCCAGCTCGCCATTGACGGTTGCCAGCTCCTCGTTGACCGACTGCAGCTCCTCGTTCAGCGCCTGATATTCCTCGTTGGAGGATTTCAGCGCCTCGTTGGTGCTTTCGAGCTCCTCAATGGTGGCCTGCAGCCGCTCGCGCGTCGTCAGCAATTCGCTTTCCAGCCGCTCGACGTGCTCGGGCCTGACCAGCGCATTGGGATTATTCTCCTTGTTGTCGGCGACGCGGGCCGGGGGCACTTCAAACCCCTGCCTCTCCTCCAGCCGCCGCAGATGGCGGGCATAGATCTGGATGTGCTTGGGGATCTGATCGGGCGGCAGCACGTAATCGGCGATCGCGGCCGCATGATTGCTGTCGGCGCGTTGATCGGCATGATCGCCAGCGACCCGTTCGGCGATGGCCAGCCCGCCATGGTCCTTCAGGGTCTTAACGCCCAGCGTCCCGTCGCCGCCAGTCCCGGCAAGGACGACCCCGATCGCCTCCTCGGCGCGCTCCTCCGCGAGCGATACCAGGAAGCTGTCGATCGCGGCGCGTTCGCCCGGCGCCCGCGCGGCCCCGCGGATCGCAAGACGACCGCCCTGGATCGTGGCGATCCTGTCGACGGGGCAAAGATAGATCGTGCCACCTTCGATCATGGCGCCGTCCTGGATCTCGGAGAGCCGGCTGCCTTCCGGTCGCTGCAGCACCTCTCGCAGCCGTCCGTCGTCGAACGCCTCGCGGTGCTGCAACACCAACACGATGGTCTGGTCGGAATTGAGCGTCAGCTTCGAGAAGAACCGCTCGATACTGTCCATCGCGCTGGCGGATGCGCCGACGCCGATGATCAACGGCGCCTTGGCCCGACGTCCACCCTCCGCTGATCCCGATCCGACTTCACTCATGGGGCGGCGGCTCTCGCTGTTCTGTCAGGGCCTGATTTGGCGTGGCAAAACCATGCACATAGCGGAGCTTGACGCTATCCCAACGGTGACTACGGCGAAATAACGCGTGAGGGCGCCGCCCAACGCGAGCCCGCCATAACGCATTGAGGACGCCCATACCGGCGCGTCCAGCTAGGAAGATCGGCCCGCAGCGATCAATTCGCATCCGAGTTGCGCAGGTTAGTGCGCCGGTTCCAAAATGCTGCCACGCTGCTTGGCCTCGGAGCATCGGGCGGGTTGCATCATGAATGAACTCGACGAACGGATTGAGCAGCTCGAGCGCAGAGCCGCGGAAAGCACGCTGATTGCCGACCTCTCGCCAAGACGGGAAATCCGGATCCACAACACCCGTCTGGCCGACGAACTGCGGCAGGTCGCTGCCGAACTCAAGATGCTGCAGTCGGAGAGACCTTGGGCGGCCTGAGCGGCGGGCGTGCTCGCGAACGGTATTCGTCTGGAGACGCGCTCCTTACTATGAGAGGGCGATATTGCATGCGCGGCAGCGCGAAATATCCAAGCGATTCCAACGTGATTTGCCCCGTCCAGTTTTGCTGCGAAAAATAAACCGCTTAACCCGTCGGGCAAATCACGACTATGACTCCGCGCGTCTCACCCGAATGAGGGGCGGCTCGCGATCGTCACGAACGTGCGGTGAGATGCGGTGGACGCAGTTGTTGCGAAAGACGAGCGTGACATCAGCGGACGGCGAAGTCGTGTGGTCCTGGCGCCCCGACGCTGGCGCTAAGTTTTTCGCGCGAACAAGTTTGCGCAAGAGACGACGGTGGCAAGAAAGCCCGGTCACCGGGGAGAGCACGAAGGAAGCCGTAACACCATCGCGCAGGGAAAGCCGGAATGCTTCGGTTGAACCTGTGGTCCTACCCCGTGCTTTTTGTTGCACGGGACCCATGGGTGCAACCGGCACCCGGCTTTCCCTGCGCCCTCTGCTGATTGAGAGGGTGAAACGAGACGCAAAGCTCGGGCGTAACGTGCCGCGAGAATGCGGACGTATATCTTCTCTCCAACTCCATCGTCATGCCCCGCGAAGGCGGGACATCCGGTATTCCGCGGCCTCTCAACTTAAGCTCCGGCGCCTCTGGAATACTGGATCGTCCGCCTTCGCGGACGATGACAGCGGAGAGCTGTTTGATATTTGAATCAGAACTCTCCCCGTCATTGCGAGCAAAGCGAAGCAATCCATGCTTCCGCAAGCGGCAAAATGGATTGCTCCGCTCCGCTCGCAATGACGCCGTCGTCCCGGGCTTGACCCGGGACCCATAACCACAGGCGTTTGTGATGTGCTCAGCTGCAACCGCTTGCTTGCGCCACAACACCTCCCTGTGGTTATCGGTCCCCGCCTTCGCGGGGACGACAGTTGTAGGATGGGTAGAGCGCAGCGAAACCCATCCTACGGGGCCGCGAGGCGTGAGAGAATCCATCGCGCCGACAGAGCTTGAATCAACTGGCCCGCACCTGATGGAGATGCGGGCCAGCTCGTCTTCCAGACTGTCTTCAGTGCCGATCGGAATCGCCGGCCTTAAGCGCTACTGAGAGGCTGCGCACTGGCCGGGTCACGACCGGATCGAGATCAAAGCGCTTCTCGAGCAGTTTGAGGATCGAGGTCGTGTCGTAGTCCTCGTGAGCGACGCCCGACTTCTCGAAGCGCTTGGAGATCAGGAGCGCCGGGATACGGATGCCGGGTCCCCACTGGTCCGCAGCCTTCGCGTCGTCGCCGCGACGATTGTGGGGCGGCGGCGGGACGTGATCCCACTGACCACCGAACTCGTCATAGGTGATGACGATGAGGGTGTCCTTGCCATCCGGTCCCTCGGTGATCGCCTTGACCAGATCAACCAGATGCTGGCTGCCCTCGGCCTCGCTGGCGTAGCCAGGATGCTCGTTCTCTTCGCCGATCGGCTTGATGAAGCTGACGTCCTTCAACCTGCCGTTCTTTGCCGCCTGGATGAACTCCGCCTCATCCTTCAGATGATCCTTGCGGGCCTTCGTGCCGGGCGCGTAGTTGGCGAAGTAGTTGAACGCCTGGTGGTGGAACTGGAAGTCCACGTCGGCGCAGTTGGGGAAAACCGCCGTGGGCAGATGGTTCGGATCGGTGCAGGTGGTGCCGTTTCCGTTGGTCCAGCCCGAAGCGCCGACGTCACCATTGGCGTTCGACCAGCCGCCCGAATACCAGGCCCAGTCGACGCGCTTGGCCGACAGCCGATCGCCGATGTTGGGCGTGTTGAGCGGCGGCAGGCGCCGGGCATCCGCCGTGCCGGGCGAATAAGGCTGATAGAACGGCTGGGTGGTGTTGACGGCATAGTCGCCGCAGGCGAGCCCGGTCGGCAGACCGGCTTGGCTGCACTTGGCGGTCAGTTGCGCATCCTTCACCGTGGAGAGCGGGGTGTAAAGCGGCGTGCTGGTCGGCATGCCGTTGGCATCGACGATGGAGTGCAGGTCGGTGGCGCTGCCGTCGTTGGATGCGCCGACGAATTGCGGAGCGGCAGCCGCGACCAGGAACTGGTGGTTGAGGAACGAACCGCCGAAGGCGCCCTGGAAGAAGCTGTCGGCAATCACGTAATTCGGCGCGCCGCGATCGTGCAGATAGCGGTAGATCGGCAGCTTCTTGGTGTCGTAATAGCCCATCACAAGACCCGAAGCATCGCTGCCGGTCATGTAGCGGTTCTGCCGGCCGCCATTGATCTGATACTGCTCGCTGTAGAAGCGATGCACGATGTCTTCCGTGCAGCCGCCGGGCAAGCCGGTGCCGTTGAGGAAGCCGTGAGCCGCGAACGCGCCGATCGGCTTCGGGCAGGTGGTTGCCGAAGTCGGAATGAAGTCGTTGATTTCGAACGGCTTGTTCTTGAAGGCGCTGAGGATCGCGACCGAGCTTCCGTTGTCGGTGCAGCTCGTCGGCAACGGCGAGGGCGAGGTCAGGTTGACGTCATTCTGCAACAGGCAGGTGTAGACCGTCTTGCTGTCCTGGCGGACCTGCAGCGTGTGCGGCTGATCGGCGTCGGAAACGCCGTTGATGTTGTCACGGCCGACGTCGCCCCAGTGGCCGTAGAGGTTATCGAAGCTGTGATTTTCCTGATAGATGATTACGACATGCTTGTATGCCTTCAGCAGATCGTCCCGATCATGGTGACCATGATCATGGTCATGATCATGATGTCTGAAGTCGTCGCCGTTGTTGTGCTTGAACTGGTCGACGATCTTGTCGACGAGATTCTCTGCCTTAGCCACCGGCGCGACAGCGATCGCACCAACAGCCAATGTGAGCGCGGGAATGGCTCCCCAAAGCCGCATGGTTTTCTCCCCTAAGAGCAAAGATGGAATGAAACGCAAGTGAGGCTAACTGCCGCACATTTCGATCCGATGACTGTTTTCCGACAATGTGAGAGTCGCGCACACGCTGAGACCTCAGCGCCATTCTTAGACGGATATCGAGGTGTGCTCTGCCATCTGAGTGTCATCAAACCGACGACAAGTTTTGTCTATCCAATCCTGCTGCGGTCTCGCGAGCAGGGACACTGTCATCTGTGCGACATCTGCTGTTCACAGACCGCCCAACTAAATTGCTGCAGGGGCTTTGTCGTGATGACCAAGGACATTCTTGCGTGCCGCTCGCCCCGAAATCGTGCGACTGCCACGCATCGCATCACTTCGTGCGCTTTGATTGTGCTGATCGCGCTAGTTGCGGTGCTCGTCCCCCTGCAGATAGAGGCGTTTCCGCTGGGCGGTGATCAGACGGTCTTGCCGAGCGGGACGGAGTTTTCCGAGGAAGCGCTGGCGAAGCCGCGCGAACTGTTCCACTCGGAGGCCATGGGCGGGCACAAGTCCTATTTGGTCAACCTTGGCGATCTCGCATTCAACTCGCCTTCCATCCTGGGCGGCAAGGCGCGACAGGCGGAAATGAGCTGCGGCACCTGTCACGTCAACGGGACATCGAATCCGAAACTGTTCGTTCCCGGTGCCTCCTCGCGCCCCGGCACCTTCGACACCACCAGCCTGATGTTCAATCCAAAGGCATTCAACAGCATTCTCGATCCGGTCCGGATCCCCAGCCTGCGCGGCGCGCGCTTCCTGGCGCCTTACGGGCATGACGGCCGCATAACCTCGCTGCGTGACTTCATATATAATGTGATCGTCAATGAGTTTCAGGGGCCGCGACCGAGCGATGCCGTCCTGGACGGCCTTGTCGCCTACATCAACGACATCGATTTTCTACCCAATCCCAGGCTCGCGCCCGGCGGCATGCTTACCGCACAGGCGAGTGCTGCCGAGCGCCACGGCGAGCAACTGTTCTTCAAGCCGTTTCCGCACCAACCCCAACTCAACTGCGCCACCTGCCATGTTCCAACGGGCGTCTTCACCGACCAGGCCCGCCACGACGTGGGCTCAGGCGGTCTGGTGAAGACACCGACCTTGCTCAACGCCAACTTCAACGCGCCCTACTTCCACGACGGCCGGTACGACACCTATGAAGAAGTGGTCGGACATTTCGACCGCATATTCGATCTCGGTCTCTCATCGCAGGACACGCAGAACCTCGTCGCCTATCTGACCGCGATCGGCGACGGCGACCGCCCCTTCGACAAGGACGGCGTGGCGATCCGGATGAAGGAAGTGCGTGAACTGGCGAGCGTCCTCGAGTTGGCCATTCCCGCCGCGGATACAGCCGTGGTCTCGCTGGCGGTCACTGGCGTAGGCGCCGAGCTGCGTGAATTGACCGAGCATATTCCGGACATCAGGTATGCTTCGGTCGGGGGTCAGGAAGAACGGCTCGCGGCACGCACCGCCGTCAAGGACCTGGTGCTCAATCTGCGCCGGATTGATCTTGCGGTCGCTGCCGGCCATCTCGACGAGGCCATGGCCGAATACGAGACTTTCTCGATGCTCGCGACCTTTGACGTCCCGGTCGCGTTGAAAAAGGCCGAACCCTGGTCGCTGTTCAATGCCAATATTCACCAGTCGCACTATGCGGCGCTTGGACGGATGCTGCAATCGACAGCCAAGCAATCGCAGTAGCCGCTCACTCCGCGCCAGGCGGAGCGACCCATACGTCGCTCTGCCGGATGCGATCGATCAACGCCCGCGGATCGAATTTGCGCGCGCCGGGGGGAATTTCGAACGATTGTGCCGGCTGCGGCTCGTCGCGGATGTTCTCGACGGCGATCATCGTCCCGTCCACGGTCTCGATCTGCACCGGAAACTTGCGCTCCCGGTCGACCCATCCGACAAAGCCGCCGCCGGAAGCCGCGACGATCCGATAGGTGTCCGCCTTGCGATCTCCTACTGTTCCTTCCCCGTCGCGCCCGCAATGCCATCTATCGGGATCCACCGGCGCCGCCAGCGACGCGATTGCCCGCCACTGCCGGCAGGGCTCGTCAGGATCGACCGGGACAAACATCTGCGTAAGCGGACTTGATTGCATCGCGTCCATGAACACTTTCGCATGCGGCCGCACGAAAGTGGCCGCAGGCTTTGCCCCATCGACCAGAAAGAAGCCATCGGCGAAATCGGTCGTCTCTATCCTCACTTTGCTTTCAGACACGCGCAGGCTTCCCACCCGCACGACCTTCTCACCCTGCCTGGTGACAAGGTCGGCGGAAAACTGCTGCGCCGATGCTGAAACGCCGGCGAGCGCCGAACCGACCAAGGCAAGCAGGCATGCTCGCAGCCTCTTGTTCCCCAACGTAGTCATCCGGTCTCGATCCATCGGAAAACCTCGGCGCGGCGCAAAAAAATGCGGTGGTGCCGACCGAACTATCGGTTCGATCGGCACCATCTTCAGATCTGTCGTTCTTGGAACGCTGTTTAGTTATTCGGTATAGGACAGCGTGACCGGTTTGCTGAAGTCGAACGCATCGAACATGTCAGCAAGCGCGGGGCTGTTGGTCGGCACATATTCGTTGTTCCGCGAATATGTCGGGTTCGGCAGATTGTCCCGGCTGCGGTTCGTCAGCGCCTGCAGGCTCCAGTTACGTTCGATGAACTTCAGCAGCGAAACGTGGTCGCCGTAGTTGTGGTAGATCTTGCCGCCGGTCGAATAGGGCGACAGGATGAGGATCGGCATACGCGCTCCATCGCCGAAGAAATCGATCGACTGGATATAGCCCGAGTCCCAGTAGCCGCCGGCTTCGTCCCAGGTGATGAACACCGCGGTCTCCGCCTTGAGCTCCGGATTGTTGTCCAGCGCGTTCAGGACATTCAGCGCATAGGCCTCGAACAGATCGACCTTCGAACTTTGCGGGTGGCCGTCGAGCAGACCATCCGGCTTGCCGAACGACACCGAAGGCAGGGTGTTGTTCTGGATCGCCGTGATCAGATCGGCAGTGTCCTTGATGTGAGCCTGACGCACGGTCGGGTTGGCCATGATCGAGGTCGCATACTGGAACGGATTGCAGATCTGGCAGTAGGCCACACCGAGCGCGTGGGCCGGATCGGCGAGCGCAGCCGCGGTGAGATCCGGATTGGTCGGGTTGGCGGCAACCGCGGCGTTCGAAAGCGCCACGGCGTCGTTATACGCACCACCATAGAAGGCCCAGGAGATCTTCTTCTCCATCAGGGCATCGCCGATGGTCCGCACCGACGACGGCGGCATGCTGCTTCCGCCCGCCAGCGCACCGTTCGGCAGATAGCCCGGATCGGTGTTGTTGAGCATATAGTAGTGGTTGGGCTTGCAGTTCGGCTCGGCCGCATACGGCAGATTGTTCAGATAGGTCACGATCGGCTTGACGCCGGGCTGGAACACGTCCGAGCAATCGCTGAAGTTGCCGTCCACCGTGTAGCGATTCACCGTTCCGGACGCCGGATTCGGGTTTGCGATCTGGTTTGCAGGCGGCGTGGTCGGGTTGCCCTTGCCGTCGCTCCAGAAGCCCGCGTCACCGGTGCCGAGCATGAAGTGGTTGGCGCCGGTGCCGCCATGGAACGACTGGTGGAAGTTGTCGCCCAGGGTGAAGCGATCAGCCAGCATCTTCAGGATCGGGGCCTGCCCCTGCTGGGCATTGTAGAAGCCCATCGAGTTGGCCATGCTCTTGTTGGACGTCGAGTAGGTCGCCATCACGAACGGAAACAGGTCGCTGAGGCAGCCGGAGTTGTTGGCCTTCGTGGCGCTGGCCGCACTGCAGTCTTCCTGCTGCCAGTCCTGATAGAACCGATGCGTGGTGTCGCCGGTGTAGTCGTCGTCGCTGATCTGCTCACCCTGCAGCGCGAACGGTCCGGTCAAGTGACCAGCGCCGGGAACGCGAGTATCAAGCGCGCCAGTCGGCAGGCCGCTGAAGCCGGTCGTGAGGATATCGAGGTCGCTCGAATCCATATCCTTTTCGACGCTGGCTTCGGCGATCGTCTTGAACGGAGGTGACGCATCGCTCTGCCCGGTTGGCGTGCCCGCCGTGTTCGGCTGCGGCATTGCATTGGTCGCACTGTAGGGCGACTTCGCGATCGTCGGCGCACCAATATAGAAAGAGGACTGCGCGGCGACCGAGTATTGCTGGGCTTGCGCGAAGTTCGGACCGGGCGAGCCATCCTCGTTGACGATGCCCTTGGACAGCAGGTTGGAGATCGTCTGTCCCCTGCCCTTCGGCTTGTACACTCCGAACGTGTGGTCGAGCCCGCGATTTTCGCCGATCAGGATGATGACGTGCTTGATCGGCGATGCGGTCTTCACTTTGTCAGCCGGATCATTGTCCTTGTCACCGTGGTCGCCATGGTGGCCATTGTTATCGTGACCGTTGTCACCGTGGTGACCGTTCCCGTCGTGATCGTTGCCCTGATTGTCGTGGGCGAAATGATTGTGATGCGAGCGCTTGTCCCAATCACTTCGTCCGCCGGGATAATGTGCTGCATAGGCGGCTGTTGCGACAGCGACTGTTGAGATGACGCAAAGTGCCGTGGTGGTTCGCCAGTTCTTCTTATGATTGAAAGTCATTATCGACTCCAAAGGTTGTGGTTGGCGACACATTGTCTAATGCGGCAACATGACGCACGCTTATCGTTGCTGTGAAAGCGCGCGAGAAATTTTGACTCGTTCAAAAAATTCTCTGCGCTGCATCTGCGGCGACGATGCATGCATCGCGACCGATGCCATTCGCATCGCACGACAGCGCACAAGAATTGTTGGAAGTGATGCACGCGATGCGATCGCGCGAGGATTTCCGCGGAGGCGAATTCGTGCCTCGCAGCAGTGGCCTAAAGCGTGATGACTTTTCTTCGAATCGTCATCTCGCTTTAGCTCTTTGTTTGAGCATGATCTTTTTCGGAAAAACCGGTGCCCACTTTTCCGGATCATGCTCTAGTGAGACAGATGTTTCGACTGCATCACCTGGCGCAGCGCCGCGTAGTGCTGATCATGTACATCTTGGTTGAACAGCGACCATCGTTCGGCACCCGCGAGCAGCGCGGGGACAGCCGCGGCCATGAGATAGCGATAGTTCCTGAACTCAGTCGCGGCGTCAGCACTGCGGCCTTCGCTTACGGCGATATCGATTCGCCGCAGCATAAGGACGAGTTCCTTGAGACTGTTGCGCGCCATGACGCGCTGCTGCGCGCCGCCCGACACGCTGGTGTTCTTTCGATCAGGATATCGCTCAGTGAGCTCGCGCAACTCCTGGCCTATGGTGTCGACGGCAAGCGCGACAATCGCCTTATCGCCCGAAGGAATCGCGGTCGCGAGCACCATGTTGAAGTCATTGATTTCCTTCAGCGTCGCGCCAGCGTCGTCGCGCTCATAGGGCTGCACGCCATCTCCGACCGCTGTGAGATAGGCCACGAGATCGCGCTTGTCCTGCGACGACAGGCCAAGATCGAATGTGCGGTCGAAATGATCGACGACCTGATCAAAGCTGTCGAAGCGACCGTCGTGAAAATAGGGTGCGTTGAAATCCGCGTTGCGCAACGTCGGCGTCTTGAACAGTCCGCCGGAACCAACGTCGTGCTGTTGGTGGTCGACAAAGGCAGCCGACGGGACATGACAGCCAGCGCAGCTCAAGCCGGGATCATGTAGAAATGGTTTGGAGAACAAGGCTTCGCCGCGACGTTCGGACTCGCTGACATTGCCGACCAGCCGGCCGCCGGGACCGAGGCTCGGATTGGGCAGGAAGTCGACGTCCTGAACATAGGCGACGATGGCATCGATGATCGCCGGCGACGGCTCGGGCCCGGCGAACTCATTCACGATGACATTGCGGATGAAGTCGCGCAGCGACGCCGATCGCCCGTCGCTGCCGTAGGGCGCGAGATAGCGCGCACCGCGCAGGCTCGGAATCCTCACGGGATCGAGCACGAGATTGTTCGCCTTCGGATTGAACAAGGGGCCGGTGACATCGAAGTTTCCGGGCCGCGTCGACATCTTCGGCATGAAGAATTTGGCGTTGCCGACGCCGTTGACGTGGCAGGTGCCGCAGCTCACACCGGCTTGCCGTGCCACCTCGCCCAGGATTGCCGGCGAATTGAACGCGAGGTCGCCGAGATTCACCATGTACGATTTCGCACCGGTGCGTTCGGATTGAAACACCTCGCGCGGCTTGTCGAGCGCATCCTCGTTCAGCTCGGTCTTTGTCGGCAGAACAGTCTGATTGCCGTCGACGGGAAAAGCCAGCGCGCGTCCAAGCGACGCAACGACAAGCAGACCGGACGCAAGCGCCGTCAGCCGCAGCCAAGGCGAATTCATCGCACCTGGGCCTCCAGCGTCGGCCGTTGCAGTCCAAGCTTTGCCGAAGCAGTCTGCAGCGCCACCACCAGCTCCTCGCTGGCGCGTCGCAACCGCGGGATATCGACATGCGGCAAGTCCGGCGCCGCGACAATCGCTTCAAGCAGCTCGATTCGATTCGTCACCATTTCATCGAGCTTGCCGTCCGCCGTGTTGAGGGCCGCGGAGAAAATCGTGTGATAGGCGAAATCGATGCCGGCGATGTTGTTACGCATGTCATCGAGCGAGGTGCCGCTAATGCGAGACTCGCCACCATCGGCCTTGCTTTCCCCGACTTCGTAAGCGAGCCGGGCCGTCCCATCCAGCAGGCCCTGGGGCGTGAGCTGCATGTCCTTAAGCTTGACGTGCAGATCGTTCAGATGTTCGACCAACGCGGCAGCATCTTTGTCGACGTCGGTCTGGCCTGCGCCGAACAGTTTCGCTTCGATGGCATGGAACCCACTGTCGGCGTTCGGCCAGGCGTCGATCTTCGCGTCAAGCTCAGGCACAAAGCCGGTCGTAAAGACTTCGGAGCGCTCCCAGCCGGCGCGAGCCGAAATCCAGGCTTTCTTCGCGCCCGCGAGATCCCTTACTGCAGCCCTTTCACGCAGTGCTCGCGCACCCGCCAACGCGCTATCAATGCCTTCGATCATGTAAGGCCGATAGCGCTCGGCGCCTTCATCAAGGACGCTAGCGTCTGCGGAACGCAGACCGCTCAACATCACCAGCAAAGCAAGGCATGTCGCCACTCGCATTTTATTCACCGTCATTCACGCATCAGCTATCGCTCGCAGCGACGGGAAATATTGTCAGCTTCCTATGCGGTTTTGTGACAGGCTGATTGCACGTTGCGGTTTTCTGCTGTGAAGAGTTTTTCCGACGATCACATTCTCGAAAGACCGCTCCTGCTTGTGCCGGTTGCTTGAAAATTGAGCTGCTGAGCACGAACGAAATTCTGTGGTAAGCACTCACACACTTCGTTATTCATCGTAGCGCTCATGCCAATCGCCAGTGAAGCTGTGCAGTTCCTCGGATTCTACGTTGCCCTTGGCGCGATGTGCTGCGCGCTGGCACTGATCGACCTTCGTCACGGCATCATTCCGGATGCATTGAATCTTGCGATTGCCGTCCTTGGCGTTGCCCAAGCCATTGTCTTCGGGAACCCGACAGACGGCTTCGAGGCGCTCGGTGAAGCTGCCGCGGTTGCTGTCATCTTCTTGCTGTTGCGGCGCCTCTATTTTCTGTTGCGACAAGCCGAGGGGCTCGGGCTTGGCGATGTCAAATTTCTCGCAGCCGCGGCGACCTGGGTCGGCATGACAGGCATTCCAACGTTGCTGTTGATTGCCACCTTGAGTGCGCTTGCGGCGGCCGGCAGCCTGCAACTCGCCGGGCGCCAGATGAAGCGCCAGACATCGATGCCATTCGGCCCGTTCCTGGCGCTCGGCCTGCTGCTGACGCCGGCCTTCCAGCGATGGCTCAGCCTGATCTAGTGAGAGCGTTTTCGAGCGAAACTAGAGCTTCGGTCCTGACTCAATCAAAATCGAAACTCTAGCGCCGCGTCACCAAAGGCGTTCTGATCGTGCTCACCGGGACGAGATGGACCTCACCACCCCCCTCGCCGCCTGGCGGCGGCAGTGTAAGCACGGCGCCCTGTTCGTCCTTTTCCATCGTGACTTCCCGGCCGCGAATCGCACTCAGCTTCCAGCCCTGAAAATCTTCGCCGACTCTCAGCCGCAGCGCAGCATTGGTCGATTGATCCAGGAAGATGCCGAAGCCTTCGTCGTCTCCGGCAATGGTGCCAACGAGCGACAATTGCGGAGGTTCGGCCTCTTTCTTCCGCGGCGGCGGAGGTTGTCTGGTGACGACAGGCTCGGCGACGGCCACGGGCGGCGGTCGCCGTGAGGGCGAGAACACCGGACGCTCGCGTGTGTTGGACAGTTGCGTCAGCGGAATGCCCCACAACGGATTGGCACTGAGTGGCCGGACCGGCGCCGCCGGTGGTGGAACCGTGCGCACCGTCGTGACCGGTTCGGAAGGTGGCGGCGATGTCAGGACGGGTCCGCCGAGCCGCGTGTCATCCAATAGCCCAGCATCAAGTGCATCGCCGGATGCATCAGGCGCGGCCGCCGCCATGGATTGGACCGACAACGCGAAGCTCATGACGATGACTGCCAAACGCATTACTTGGCCCCCCGCCACTGTCCGGAGACGCCCAGCAGCACGCGCAGCTTGCCCGGGCCTTCGCCAGAGTTCGCGCCATCGAGGATGGTCTGCACGACCAGCTGGTCAATAAACAAGAACGGCATGCCGGCCTCAAGGTCGTAAAGCACCTGTTGCAGTTGCTGTTGCTCGATTTCGAAACTCGCGACCATGCTGATGAAGCCGGCCTTCGCAGGCGTGTTGGGAACATCGAGCTGGGTCGACAATACGTTGCCGCCGAATTTCGTCACCGAGCCCGCCACGCGCTGCAACAGCGTCGCGCCGGCAACCGTGACCGTGGCACCTTCGAGATAGGCCGAGCCCGCCGGCATCGTCTCACCGGGCCCCCCGCCTGCTCTGGGCGTGCGCCCCTCCAACTGCGCCAGCATCGCCGACGACGCGGCGAGTTCGTTACGCTGACCGATAAGATCGGATAGCGACGATACGGCCACGAACAGCAGCAGGATCAGTAGTCCGACATAGGTTGCGGCTGCCACGAACGGCGAGGTGCTGATTGCCTTCAATGACCGGGCCGACGCGTTCATGAACCGGACCCAAAATACGCTGATATATTGGCCTCGACGTGAAAGCGCTCGCCGGACTCGTTCGCCGCGCGGGTCGTCGGTGCGAAGAATGTGGCGCGGGTGAATTGCGGCGACTGTTCCATCAGGCGAATGAGCGACGGTGCGTCCTGGGTCATGCCGACGACCTGCACCTTGTCGCCTTCGATGCGCAGCTCCGTCACATAGGTCGTGTCGGGCAGCACGCGCGCGAGCGCTTCCAGCACCATCACGCTCGATGGCGTGGTCTGCTTGCGCTTTGCCAACAAACCAATTCCGGATGCCATGCCATTGGCGTCAACCCGCAATGCCGCGCGGCGCTGCGAAATCTGCCGCTGGATATCCTCCTGTTCAGATTGCAGCGAACCGCCGAGATAGATGCTGAGGAACAGCGACGCAGCGGCTGCAATGCCGGTCGAGATCAGGACGACGCGCAACAGGCGCGGCACATTCGGCCCCGCCATGCTGCGAAGCCGCTTGTCGAGCAGCTTCACCCGGATCGGCGCGCCGCTGCCGCCTGCGGCCGGCGCATGGATAGAGACGGAAGCAGCGCCCAGCCTGTCGGCCAACTGCACCAACGGATCGACTTTCGACGCCGAGGTCGCACTGAAGGCAACTTCGATCCGATCGTCAGCGACCGGGACCGGAGAACTCCAGCCGAACACCGCCTCGCTTGCGCCCCATGGCGTCAGGCGGTCGACCTGGGAGCGAATCATGCCATCGAGAAAGTCGGCCGCGCGCATTGGAAAGTCGAGCGGACGAGTCATGACATGGTCGGGCGGCAATTGTACCTCGACACGGCTGCCCTTAAAGGCTGCGCTCCACTGCGCCGGCAATGGCGGCTCTGGCGTGCCGTGCTGAATACGGAAGGCGAGAATTGTCGGAGCGTGGCTGTCTTTCGATGCAGCCATGCTCGCGGTGAATGTGCCGTCTGCATTCTCGTCAAGCTGGATGCGGCGCTGACGCACCAGCCTGTCCGCGACGCCGTCGACCGCACCGGCAACCGCCGCGATCCATTGCTCGAACCACTCCCTGCTCTGCGCGATCATCGCCATCACGTGCTCCCGCGGCGGGAAACGACGTTTCGCGGTGCAATGTCTTCCTGCCAGGACAGCACGCGATAGGGCTCGGCCTTGTCGCCCATGGCGATCACGACCTCCGAGGTGGTGCGGCGACCATTGCGAAAACGGATCGTGGTCTCGACGCGATAACAAGGACTCGTTGCGGTCGAAGCGTCTTTCTTCGCCGCATCGGGCGGCTGTGAGGCCGGTCGGGCCGCGTTCGGCGGGGCTGAACTGCCCCCGAACGGATCTTGCTTGTTCGCTGATTTTTCGGGCATGGCCTCGATAACCTCCGGCGCCGCGATCGTCGGATCGACATCGGGAGATCCGTTGAACACCGTCACGAACGGCAGCGCACGCTCCGCCAGCGCGGCCGGCAGGCCTACGACCAGCGCCAATTCATTGACATGGACAAACGGAGCCTGCCGCGGCGAGTAGCCGGCCGAATTGTAACGCGCTTCCTCCTCGTTGGCGCTGCCGGGAACGGGCCGGGTTCGCCAGCCGACGACCCGATCCGCATATTCGAGGGCCGCATCCTTGTCGGCGCCGAGCGCGGTAAACAGGCCGGCCAACATCTCCTTCGGAGCGAGATTCAGATCGATGCGGGCGGCCTCCGAAGTGAAGGCGACCTGGACGTTCGCATCATCCATCCGGAAGTGAAAGGCTCCGTTCGGCGGCTTGGTGCGTTCGTCCGCCAGCGCCAGTTGGTAGGCGGTCAGTTCGAGGCTGGCGGATACCAGCGCCTCGGTCTGCAGCGCAGTCTCGTTGACCGCGATCGCCCGCGTGGACGCCGATAAATAGGCGGCAAAGATCATTGCGAGCGATGTCAGCGCCGCCAGTATCCAAAGCACGGCGACGATGACAAAGCCGCGTTCGCCGGAGGTTTTACGTGCGCCGATCGCTGTCATCACGTCCTCCGGGCTCGGCTGCACCTTGCGCGTTGCCTTTGTTGTCGTCGCATTTGCCGTCCGGCTTCGTGCAATCGCTCGGCAATTGCACATGAACCGGCGCGATCGTCGAGACCGACAGCACGCGCTGGCTCGCGGCATCACGCACCGTCAGCTTGATCATCGCCGGCAGCCGGTCCGCGTTTCGCCACGTGCTTTTCCAGACGTGATCGGGACCGGCATAGGCGAATGACAGACGAAAGGGCGCGCGCAGCAGCACCACCGGGTCGCCGAGATGCGTTTGTTCCGACAGCGACAGCCCAACGGGCAACGGCGTGAAGCGCGCCCGCGAGCGGACCGTGACGAACTCGCCGCGATCTTTGGTTTCGCCGAGACGCACCACATCGAGCCCTGGCCCGGCGTTCGGGCCTACCGCCGTTCGCACGAACATGACAGACAATTCCGATCCGTCGAACAGCGGCCGGCGCGAGTCGCGGTTGGCGGGAACGAATTCGGCAGCGGCTAGGTCCGCGGCAATCCGCTCGAGCGCAATGCCTGTCAGTTCGCTGCGCTGGATCCGGCCAAATCCCTTGTTCCAGTTCGGCAGCCACTGCGCGGTGATGGTCGCGAGCGCCGACAGCAGTAACCCCATCAGCGCCAATGCGACGATGGTCTCTATCAACGTAAATCCGCTCTCATGCGCGCGTCGCTTTACCGATGCCGGGCTCATTCTGATGGCCTCGGCATCAAGCGCACGGTCCGAACATCGGACAGCGCGCCAGTGGGCGACCTGACGCGAATCCTCACCAGTTCGGCCGTCCATGGCACATTGGCGCCTGGGACATTCCAATCGTCGCCAAGCGGACTGACGTCGATGGTCCAGCGATAGCCCTCGGCCTGGCCCGTCGAGGTGCCCTGCTGCAATTCCGAGCGAGGCGGAACGCCCACCGTCATCAAGGTGCGCGCCGCCTGCATCAGCGCCACGTGCTGCTCCAATGCCCGCACGCCGCGCATGTTGCCGGCCATGACGGTGCCGATCGCGATAATGGAAACGGCCACCACCGCCAGCGCCACCAGCACCTCGATGATCGTGAAGCCCGCGTCGGGGCGATCAGTTGGTGGCGGTGTCACGGGAAACAACCTCGACCCTTCCGGTGAGCCAGTTGACGCGGATCTCATAGCCGGCATCGAACCGCGTCAGTGCGATGGATCCGCCACATGAGCTGCCGTTGGCGAAGAAGCGAATGGTCGACAGCGCAGCCTGCCGTTGGCAGGTTTGCGGCAGCAGCGCATCGAAGCGTACGTCCTCGGGAATGCGGACCGTCGATCGCGACGAACCGGAATGGATCACGCGGCTCGGCGCGTCGACCAGCGTCGCAATGCTGGTATTGCGATTGATGGCGGCGTTGCGGTCGGCTTTCAGGAGCGTCGCGGTCTGCAACGCATAGGCCTGCAAACGCGACCGCGACGTCTGGCGTGGGATGAACGGCAGCAGCACGGCAGCCAGCAATGCGATGATGGCGAGCACACACACCATCTCCAGCAAGGTGAAACCGCGCTGCGTGACGTCATTCATCTCGGGAGGCTGTCGTCTTTTCGAGGGAAATGTCGGCGGAATTGCCGCTGCCACCCTCCTGGCCATCGGCGCCATAGGAGACGATGTCATAGGGACCATGCTCGCCGGGTGACCGATAGACGTAAGCGTGATTCCAGGGGTCCTTCGGGACATTGCCGCCCTTCAGATACGGCCCATTCCAGGCGGCAAGCCCCGGCGTCCGCTGCACCAGCGCGGCAAGACCTTCAGCAGACGAAGGAAACCGGCCGGCGTCGAGATAGAACAGGTCGAGCGCGCTCGAGAAACTCTGCAGTTGGATGCGCGCGGCCTTGACCTTGGACTCGCTGAGATAATTGAGCACACGCGGACCTATCAAGCCCATGATCAGGCCGATGATGGCAATCACGACCAACATCTCGACCAGCGTGAAACCCTCTTGACCGCGATAGGCGTGCTCGCGTCTCTCGCGGGCGGCGCCTTGATCCAAGCGAGTGACGAGCAATTCAGAAATACTCTTGAGCGCAATCATGATGTAACCCTTGCTCTTAACCGACAAGTTGCGTGACCGACAGCAGCGCCGTCATGACCGACACGATCAATCCGCCGACGACCGTGCTGATCGTGATGATCGCAAGCGGTCCGACGATGCCGACGATACGGTCAAGGCTGCGCTGCAGTTTTGCTTCGTAGAATTCGGCGACCCGTCCCGCCAGGACCGGCAATTGCCCCGTCTCTTCACCAAGCCGAAGCATGCGGACCGCCATCGGCGGCAGGCTGTTGGCAACGGCAAGCGCCTCCGACAACTTCCCGCCATGCCGGACGCGATCGGCAGCGGCCGTCCAGCTCGCTTCGCTTCCCGTCACCGCCATGATGTCGACCAGGATACGCAAGGTGGCCGTGAGATTGACGCCGCTGCCGAGCAGGACACCAAGATTGCGGCAGAACAGGCTGGCGCGATAGAACTGAAAGATATTGCCGATAAGGGGGAGCTGCGACAACCCGTTCACCATTGCCGCGCGCACGCTTGCCTGGCGAAACAGCCACCAGACGATCGCGATGACCACAGCCGCGATCAACATGGCTGCCGTCGCATTGGCGCGCAGGAAATCGGACAACTGGATGAAGGAGGCGAGCGCCGTATCGGACTTCGCGCCGAAATCGCCGAGCACGGTCGAGAATTGCGGCAGCACGAACAGAAGAAAGAACAGCATCACGCCCGACGCCGCAACCAGTACGAAGGCGGGATATTGCATGGCGTCAGTGAGCTTCCGCCGCATCTGTTCGGAACGCGCGCGCTCCGCGCCCAGCATTTCCAGCACGGAATCGAGCGTGCCGGAGACTTCGCCGACGCGCACCAACGCACCATACATCGGTGGAAACAGGTTCGGATGATCGGCTACCGCATCGGCGAAACTCTCGCCAGCAAGCAGAGCCGCCCGGATCTTCGCCACCACGGGGCGCATCCGTCCCACATCGGCATCGCCGGACAGCAGTTCGAGGGCATCGTCGAGGCGCGCGCCCGCCTTGAGCAGCAGCGCGAGGTCGCGTGTGAACGTGGTGATCTCGGCGGCGCTCGGCCGGCCGAACAGGCCGTGACCTCCCGAACTGTGGGACGCCCGCTTGTCTTCGATGGTTTCGATCGGCAGCAGCCGCAGATATTCGATCCGGCGCGCGACCTCGGCGGCCGTCGGTGCGCTGATCGTGCCGTTCACGATCTCGCCGCTCTGGGTCAGGGCGCGGTAGCGGAAATTCGGCACGTGGTCACCGCATGGTCGTGACGCGGAGAATTTCGGCAGGCGACGTCAGCCCGGCGCGGCACTTGGCGATGCCGTCGTCAAGCATTGTCGTCATCCCCGCACGGATCGCCATCGCATCGATCTTCAGTCCGTCGGTCTTCTCCCCGATTAGTTCGCGCAGTTCGTTGGAGACTTCGAGCAGTTCGAAAACACCAAGCCGGCCGCGATAGCCGGTGCCGCCGCAACGTTCGCACCCGCAAGGCTCCTGGATCGTTTCACCGGCGCGGAACTCGAATGCGACAAGCCGCGGATCCTCGGCAAAATCGGCGGGCCCAAGCGTCCGTCCTGATTTGCAGCGTTCACATAGCTGCCGGACAAGACGCTGTCCGATCACGCCGCGCAGCACCGAGCGGAGCAGATAGCCCTCGACGCCGAGGTCGAGCAGGCGCGGCACCGCCGCGGCCGCCGTCTCGGTATGCAGCGTCGTCAGCACCAGATGGCCGGTGAGAGCGGCATGGATCGCGACATGTGCGGTCTCGGAATCTCTGATTTCGCCGACCATGATCACGTCCGGGTCCTGGCGCACGAACGAGCGCAGTGCGGTAGCAAAGGTCAGGCCGATCGCGGGCTTGATCTGGGATTGATTGACGCCGGGAATTTCGTATTCCACCGGATCTTCAATCGTCAGGATCTTGCGCGTCGGCTCATTGAGGATCGAGAGGATCGTGGCAAGTGTCGTCGTCTTGCCGCTACCGGTCGGACCGGTGATGACGATCATGCCGTGCGGCAATGCGAGAAGCCGCCGCAGCTTGCTTTCGTCTGGCGCGGAGAATCCCAATTTTTCCACGACCAGCAATCCGCGATCCTTCGGCAGGATGCGAATGACGGCCGATTCGCCGTGCTGCGTCGGCATGATCGCGACGCGGATGTCGATGTCGGTACGCCCTGCCCGCAACCGCGCCGCACCATCCTGAGGCAGCCTGCGCTCGGCGATGTTGAGATTGGCGATGATCTTGATGCGGGAGATGACGGCTTGCGGCAGCACGCCGGATAGCGCCGCCACCGGCCGAAGCAGGCCGTCGATGCGCAGGCGGACCACGAGGCTGGAAGCGAACGGCTCGATGTGGATATCACTGGCGCGAAGTTCGACAGCTTTTTCTAGCAGATCATTGACCGCGCGAACCACCGGCGCGCCGCTCGCAAGATCGCGCAAACTCTCGATGTCGTCCTCGCGCGGCAGCGTTGCCGCCGGTCCGGCCGCGTCCATGTCATCGACGTTCAGCCGTTGATCCAGGACGACGGCAACGTCCTCCGAGGTTGCGATCTTGATCATGACGGCCGTGCCGAGCACGATCTGCGCCGCGCGTTGCGTCGCCTGATCGGTCGGATCGACGACCACGAGCGTCATCGTTCCATCGGAGGTGGTGCACGGATAAACCATGGTCTCGCGCAGGAAGCGCTGCGAGAACGACGCTACCAGCGGCGCCGCCGACATCATCTCCTGCAGGGTCATGCGTCCGAGCTCGAAAAAGCGGGCGGCCTCGTCGGCAAACTCGGCGGGCGAGAGATTGGTGATCTCCCAAACCTTGTGGTGACGGCGATCGGAGCCGCTCTGTCCCGCCGGATCCGTCTCACCATCAACCGGCGTCAAATGCTTGTTCTGACGGAGGTAGTCGACGAACTGCGAGGACCGATCGCTAGCCATTTCGTCTTATCCGTCACATTGGTTTGGAGCAGCGCAGACGTCAGGCGTGTTGTTATCGATCCGAAGTATGACAGGCATACGAATGCGGCGTTTGCTCATCGCTAAAGAAAATTTTGAGACTGCCCTCCCCGATTTGAATTGCTGCCTCATTTTCATGCTTCGGCGTCCATCGCAGAATGGTAGCCAGGGCAACAATCACGCAACCAATTTATTTCTGTCATGTTCGCTCGCTAATAATTCGAGGGGACAGGGGCGGATTGTCGAACATCCTCCAGTCGGAACTGGCAAGAAGTTATGGTGCGCGTAGGCAAGCTGGGCCGCTACCAACGGATTCGCGGCGGCATTGCCGCCGCTTTTGCATTGCTGTCGCTGGGGCTGTTGGCGTCCTGCAATTCCGCAACGGTTGGCGGAGGCGTGGATGCGGCTCAAGTCGACATCTCCGACAAGGTACGCTCGCTTGATCTGTTGCCGCGGCAATCGCAACCCGTGAACGCCTTGGGCGCCGCTGGCGCACAGAATGGCAGTGTTCGCGCGGCGATGTATGAGGGAGCCGAGGTCACGGCGGTGTCGGACGAGCGGCTGCAGCCGACAGCGAACGGCAACGGCTTCGATCTGAACTTCGAGAACACGCCGGTTGCGACCGTCGCCAAGGTCGTGCTCGGCGACATACTGCATGTCGGCTACACCATCGACCCGCGGGTGCAGGGCACGGTGAGCCTGGTGTCGGTCCGTCCAGTGCCGAAGTCGGACATCGTGTTCGTGCTGGAAAATGCCTTGAGATTGAGCGGCGTCGTGCTGCTTCGCGATACGACCGGCTACCGGCTTACGCCACTCGGCGACGCGGTCGGCGGCGGCCGGGTCGATACGGCAAGCGGCAATCCCGAACCCGGGTTCGGCGTCTCGGTCGTGCCCTTACAATATGTGTCGGCGCAAACCCTGCTCAAGCTGATGGACAGCTTCGCCACCAAAGCCGGCGCCGTGCGCGCGGATACGACACGAAATCTCATCCTGATTCAAGGAACCGGCGCCGAGCGCCGCACCGCGGTCGATACGGTGCTGAGCTTCGACGTTGACTGGATGCGCGGCCAATCCGTCGGCATATTCCCGATCTCGAGCGGCTCGCCGGCGCCCATCATCGCCGAGATGGAGAAGATCGTCGATTCCGGCGAGAACGGCCTCAGTCAGAACATCATCAAGTTTCTGCCGATTGCCCGCCTCAACGCGGTGCTGGTGGTGACCAAGAAGCCGGACATGCTTCGCACGGCGGCGACCTGGATCAAGCGGCTTGATCGAAACGATACCGCGCGGACCACTGTCCACGTTTATCGCGTCAAGTTCGGCGACGCCCGCCAGATCGCGCGGGTGTTGACGGATATGTTCCTCGGCGGATCGTCGTCGAGCGTGGCCGAGAGCGCCGACAGCCAGATCGCGCCGGGTTCCGGAATCGCGGCAACTTCGAGCGCCGGGGATCGGCTCTCGCTCAACGGCAACTTGGGATCAAACACAAATGGCGGCTTTGCCTCGCGCGGCAATCTGAGCATGAATGGCACGCCGGGCCTCGGTGGCAACGGGGGCCTCGGCGCGCAGCCTGCCAGTCCCAATCAAAACGGCGGTGGCGCTCCGCTCGACAGCGGCCGCGGTTCCGGAAACGGCCAGCCCATGATGCAGGACGTGCGGATCACGCCCGACACCGTCAACAATACGCTGCTGATCTACGCCGACCAGGCGAACTACCGGATCATCGAATCCACGCTGGTACAGATCGACCAACCGCAGTTGCAGGTCGCGATCGATGCGACGATTGCCGAGGTCACGCTGAACAATACGTTGTCTTATGGCGTGCAAGCCTACCTGACGAGCCGGAATGTCGGGTTGAAGCCGAACACGGGCTCCGTTCTCAACACCCAGGCCACCGCGGCGCCGACGACAATTACCGACCCGACGACCGGCGCGGCCACCGTCGCCGGATCGGTCACCAACGCTTTCATCAATCGGGCCTTCCCCGGCTTCAACTTCCTGATCGGGTCGGAAACCCAGCCCAGCCTGATCCTCGATGCATTGCATGCGGTCACCAGCGTCAAGGTGCTCTCCAACCCGTCGCTGGTGGTGATCAACAACCAGGTGGCGACGCTGCAGGTCGGTGATGTCGTCCCCGTGTCGACCGGGAGTGCGACGGTGCTGACGACGAACAACACCGTCGTCAACACGATCGACTATCGCAACACCGGCATCATCCTGCGGGTTTCGCCGCGCATCAGCGTCAATGGCAATGTTCGGCTCGACGTCGAGCAGGAGATCAGCAACGTGCCCGCAGCCAGTGCGAACAGCCTGACGCCGACGGTGTCGGAGCGGCGGGTCAAGAGCCAGATCTCGGTGGCAAACGGTCAGACCGTGCTGCTGGCGGGCCTGATCAGCGAACAGCAGAACGGCACACGCAGCGCCATCCCGGTGCTTGACCAGATTCCGGGCCTTGGCGATGCCTTCGGACACCAGAGCAACAGCACCCAGCGCACCGAGTTGATCATCTTCATCCGCCCGCAGATCATCCGCGACGGCTCCGACGCTCACGTCGTGGCGGAAGAACTCCGATCGAAACTGCGCGGCAGCATTGCCACGACCCCGACCAACGCCGCAATCACGACCAGCTTCCATTAAGCAGGACCACAGAATGCTGAGCATCCGCGCCGCGCGCCGATTTCTCCTCGCGCTGCTGGCCATTGCTCTTTCAACTGCCGCCGCGCCGGTCGGCGCCAGCAGTCTGTCGCGCGGGACCGCTGCGTTCCATCGCGGCGACTACATTCGCGCGTTCCGAGAGCTTGCACCGCTGGCCGAACGCGAGAATGCAACCGCGCTCGGCCTGCTCGGCTTCATGTATGAGCACGGCTTCGGCGCGCCGCAAGCCTATGACGCCGCCGCCGATCTCTATGCCCGCGCTGCCATCCAGGGTAATCCATTCGCGCAAGCCATGCTTGGCCTCTTGTACGACAAGGGCCACGGCGTTCCGCAGGATTTCGTCCTCGCCTATAAGTGGCTCAACCTCGCGGCGGCCCGAACCAGCGGGCGCGAGCGGGATGCCTATGCACGGTTCCGCAACGCAGTCGCTTCAAAAATGTCGACCGATGAGATCGTGATCGGCCAGCGGCTGGCGCTGAACTGGGCGCCGGCGTTTCCTGCGCCCGCCCTGCGACTGTCACACTAAGGTTGGCTGAACGCATCCGCTGCGCCGTCCGTCTCGTGAAGAGACGGGGCCGCGCTGCCGACCGTGTCACAGAAGCGTCAACCCTCCGTCAGCCCGTCGCAATGGGTTGCGATTTGTGACAGGATTGCTACCGTTGCATGTCAGTTCGACTACGCGGGAGCAGGGCCCATGAGTATGGAGTGGCGGGCGCGGCCAAATCCAGTGGTTCGCTGGTGGGGTCTGTTGGCCCTTATCAGCGGCGCCAACATCGCGCTTTGGTTCTTGCTGTACGGCGAGTTTCACAAAGTTCCCTCGGGCGGCCTAGTCAGCAGCTCCAGCACCCAGTCCATGTTCCTGCTTTCCGCGGCCTATGTCTTTGGCTGCGCATTCAGGTCGCTCCTGCCGCGCGCGGACGTTCAGCGGATCTGCCTGGTCGACACCTGGCTATCGAGCGTCTTCGTTGGCCGATCGGTGGCGACCGTGGCCGAGATCTGCTTTGCGGTGCAGTGGGCGATCATCCTCAACCAATTGGGCGGGATGACCGGCGCTGACACCACGTTGAACGCCGCGCAGTTGATCGTGCCCCTGATCCTCATTGCCGAGTGCTTCTCATGGTACGCCGTGGTGTCCACCAACTATCTGGGCAATGCCATCGAGAACTCGATATGGGCGATCGCCTTCTTCGTTGTGGGGGTTGGCCTTTGCCGGCTGCTGCCTGAATTCAACGGCCCGGTTCGCATCGCCCTCATCGTCACGATCGTCGGAATTGCGGGCTATCTCGCCTTCCTCATCACGATCGACGTCCCGATGTATTTGAGCCGATGGCAGGCCGGCCTCGCCGATGGCAGCAAGCTTCTCGGTTTTCTCGAGGGGCTTCATGACGTGAGCACGCGCTGGGTCGTGACGCACGACTTCGAGCACTGGAAGGACGAGATCGCCTGGATGTCGCTTTATTTCAGCGCGGCCGTCTGGGCCAGCCTCGCGCTTTGCGTGGTCTATTCGCTCGACGGTCGTCTGCCGCAATATCGCACCGAGGCGGCGGCTACGAACTGCCCGGCAGCGGTTTGCAGCTTGCCGCAAGGTGCCCGCGATGACCGATATTTTCGTGTGGCCTACGCGCCGACTTGAGGACGGCGACGGCGAGCGACTGTCGTCCCTGCGAAGGCAGGGACCCATATGTGGACGGCCCCCGTGGCACAAGAGCTTTTGAGGTGATCGGATCGCTTGCATCCATATGT
>NZ_JAQMIL010000055.1:0-66081 GCF_029990105.1 Bradyrhizobium sp. Arg237L
GTCTCGATCGCTGCCAACACCACCTATGTCGCGTCCTATCACACAAACGGCGCGTATGCAGCCACCAGCAACTTCTTCACCAACGCGCTCACGAGCGGAGCCCTGACGGCGCCATCCAGCGCTACGTCAGGCGGCAATGGCGTCTATGCTTATGGAGGAACGAACTCGGCCGGACTCTTCCCAACCAACACCTTCAGCTCCTCCAACTACTACGCCGATGTGGTGTTTCAACCTCAGCTCGCAGCGTGAGTTCGCCGATTGAGCCAATCAGCTTCTACGCGCGCAGCGCCGATGTTGGTGAGCCCTGGTCGCACCACTCAGGAGAGGCGCGTGACATCAACGATGATTCGGTTGTGGTTGTCCGGGTCGACCAGGACGGGTAATTCGCACCCGGCGGTGGTGCGCTTTTCGCGGCGTTGGGAACTGCTGAAGGACATGCGGGTCACCGCTTGCCAACCCTGCCCACCGTTCGGGTGGTTCACCCAGAGGACGATGTCCCACGTCCCGCCTGGTGCACTGCTCGGTCCCACCTCGTGCGCGGACAACACTTTCGCCGTGGCCGGCACGAGCCCGAGGGCAGCGGCGCCGCCGGAAAGCGCGATCTCTGTCTGCTGCGGAGTGAGGCCGTTGACCAGCGTCGGCAACGACGCGGCATGCTCCACCTCCCGCCAGACGCGGGGAAACGCGTGATGGCCGGGCGCGTCAGCCAGCCGCTCGCTGAGTTGCCGGGCGCGTAAAGTCTCGGCGAGCCTTTCGGCGGCCTCTGGCCCGGTCGGCACCTGATCCCATTCGATCCTGAACCGGTTCGGATCGGCCAAGTCCACGGTGACGGGGAGCACCGCCCCAGGGCGGGGCCACTTCGGCTTAGGTACCTCGTAGCTGCTGTACTGCACCGCAGTCGCCGCGAGGCGCTCCGCGGTGATCACCCCGTCAATGTCGCACTTGGGACAGAGAATCGCCTCGCCAGCCGCGTCGGGGAACGGCGAACAGGCCACGACCTGCAACTGTCCGCCCACCGGGTTCGTGATCCGCACCCGCTTGCCCTCACTGAACCAACCCATCAACGTTCCCTCCAACAAACGGGCATGTCACGTCCGCTACATCGGATCGAAAGCGCGGATCGGCGGCAGATTGCCGTTGAACCGCTCCACCTCGACAGTCGTGAGCTGGCCGGTGCAGCCTTGCGCGAAGGATGAGGTGCCGATGTCGCGGGTGGGCACATTCGGATTGCCGTGAACGCAGAGCGGTGTCTCTTCCTCCGGATCCATCGGGTCGTACCACGCGCCGGTCGGTAGCTGGACAACACCGGGAGCGATGCCGTCGGTGATGTGCACCGCGGCAAGGCAGGCCCCGCATAAGGCCTGACTTCGAGTCCAGCCTCGCTGTGACGCGCCGAGAACATGCCCCAGTGCGAGGTGTGTGGCTTGAAGCCGTCCGACCGATCGAGGCCGGGATCGGGGTAGCCAATCGTATCGTTCATCGCGTCTTCCTTATGCCCCGGTCGGGCCGTTCCCGTCGCAATTTGCCGGCAAGTATACTGATCCACGCCCCAATGTCGTCGAGATCAGGGCCGACGGAAGCGCTACGATATCTCATCCAATCCTTCGCATGAGGCAGTTCATGAACCCATAGCAGGTTCAGCTCTTGCGCGCTTATGCTAAGGCCATGGCGGCATGACCGCCATCGGCATGAGCACCTTCATCTGTTCCAGCGATCATCTAGCTGGGGCCGTCCGACCCAGGCCCTGTTGAGACATCGGGTTGCCCAGTCGAGTTGCGGCTTTCCTTGTAGTCGCGCTTGCGCTTCCTGGTAGGGACCGACGTACCGAAGGCGAGTCGGTATTTTGGGATAGATGCGTCGTATGCGTGCAAACGCACGTTCGGCGGCTTTCCGGTCACGCTCGTGAGAGGTAAATCCGAAGCCCACGCGCAATCGGTCTGGCAGCAGATGGGCAGTCAGGGCCTGGTACCACTGCGGCGGCCGCAACCATGGCCGTGCGCCGGCAAAGATCTGTCCCGCCAGCTCGCGTGCGGTGGCGCTGACGGACAATGTATCCGATTGCATCATGCTTGTGCTGTAGGCAGCGAATGAAGCCCAATCCGCCGGTAGGTTGGTAGACGTCAGCCCGAACAACGCCCCAAACAGCCGGCTTTCGGCCCAATACCGCTCACGCTCTTCGACCGTGAGGGGAGGCAAGATCAGGTCGTGTACGATGAGAGCGCTCTCGACGAGCGTCGCGTGAACCCAGCGCAACGCTGCGACCTCGTTGGCGCAGTAGATTGAGCCACTCTCGAAGGGACCGATTGCTTCGGGCAAGCGGCCGACGATCGTGGCATGGCGGCGGTGGAGGTACCTTGCAGCAGCAAGGGCGCTGTCGAGTGAGCCGAACACCATTGTAAACATAACGTCAAAGGTCCGATGAAAGCGACCGATCGGATCCGCAAAGGTCCGCGAGTGCTCGGCCACGGCCGCGGCAATCCAGGGATGCGCCAGTTGAAGGAGCAACGCACGACCGGCGCCCAGGAAGATGACGGCCTCCCTGTCGATCCTCCATGTCATCGAGGCCGGACCAAAAATGCCCTCGACCGATCCGGCGGCCCGCGCCCGGAGGAATTCAAGAGCAGCCTCCAGGTCGTTCTCGGAGACCAAATGCGCACCTTTCAAAGCGAGCGTGGATAGGCTTATTCCACCCGTTCTGTGCAGTCTACCGCAATTCAGTAAGTCGAGGCCGCGTAGGCGCTGTCGCATTGCGGGATTTCCTTCCGCTCGAAACACGGCGGCTCGGAATTTCGTCATGCCACACGAAGCAAGGCTGCGATTTGCTGAACCGAGCGGTCGCCCGTTCGCTGAAGAAACAGCCGACGTAAAACGCGCGATCTTTCATCGTTCCCCTCGAGGGCGTATTGTTTCGATCGGCCGAGCTCAATCTGCGGCGCGCGCGTTCAGAAGATCTGTTTCGTCGATCCGAGCAACTATCGAAACCAACACGAGGAACGCTCATGACCGACACAAGGCTGAAACATTACGGTTGGGGGCGCGAAGGCGAAGGCATGAGCGAAGAGGAACGGAAGTTTGTCCTCGGCCGCTATCATGTCAAATTTGGAACTGACGAATTCGACACGGTCGCTGTTCCGGGCCTTGAAGAGCTCTCCTTGCGGGAGCCGCGCATAGTGCCGGCGCCCTCCCTCGCGCCCTTCTGCACGAGCGAACGTTACGATCGTGCCGCGCACACCTATGGCAAGTCCTATCCGGATTACGTTAGAGCAATGCTTGGCAATTACGATAGTGCGCCCGACGTCGTGGCCTATCCGCGTAACGAGTCGGAGATTTCCGCTGTGATGGACTGGGCGGGATCTGTTGGCGCTTCGCTGACACCTTTTGGAGGCGGATCGAGCGTGTGCGGCGGCGTCGAGCCGCGGGTTGACGGCATCAAGCACAAGGCTGCCGTCAGCCTCGATCTGCGCAATCTTTCCAAAGTCATCGAAGTGGATTCGTTATCGCGCGTCGCTTCGATCGAAGCTGGCGCCTATGGTCCGTTCCTGGAAAACCAGCTCAAGCCCCACAACTTCACCTTACGGCATTTTCCGCAGAGCTTCGAATACTCAACTCTGGGCGGCTGGATTGCGACACGATCGGGCGGCCATTTCGCCAGTCTTCATACCCATATCGACGATTTCGTCGAAAGCCTGCGCGTTGTGACGCCCGCTGGCGTGCTGGAGACGCGCAGACTTCCCGGCTCGGGTGCCGGACCGAGTCCCGACCGCATGTTCATTGGCTCGGAAGGGATTCTGGGGGTGATTTCGCGTGCCTGGATGCGATTGCAGCCCCGTCCAAAGTTCCGCGCTGGCGCATCGGTTCGCTTTCCCTCTTTCTTCGATGCCGCGTGCGCTGTGCGTGCGGTCGCGCAAGGCGGCCTCTATCCATCCAATTGCCGGATCCTGGACCCGCAGGAGGCCCTCAACACGGGGGCGGCTGACGGCAGCGCTGCAATCATGGTGCTCGCATTCGAATCGGGCGATCATCCTTTGGACGCCTGGTTCGCGCGTGCACTTGAGTGCTGCGCCGACCACCGCGGGACGCCGGAGCCCGCGACAGCCAGGGACGCGCATCTCCAAGGGGCGGCAGGCATCTGGCGCAACGCGTTTATTCGGATGCCCTATGCGCGCGAATTTCTGACGCCGGCGGGTCTCATCAACGATACGTTCGAGAGCGCCATCACCTGGGATCGGTTCGAAAGCTTTCACGACAAGGTCAAAACAGCAACCGAATGCGCGATTCTGGAAGCAACTGGGATCAAGGGTGAAGTCACCTGCCGCTTCACCCACGTCTACCCGGACGGTCCCGCGCCCTATTTCTCCTTCCACGCGCGCGGTCGCCACGGCGCGCTTCTCGAACAGTGGCAGGCCATCAAGAACGCGGCGAGCGACGCGCTGATCACGGCGGGCGGCACCATCACCCATCATCATGCCGTTGGTCGCGATCATAGACCCTGGTACGACCGACAGCGGCCAGCGCTCTTCGCCGCCGCATTGCGGGCAGCCAAGCGCGAATTGGATCCCCAAGGCATGCTCAATCCGGGCGTCCTGATTGATGCCTAAAGCGTGATGACTTTTCTTCGAATCGTCATCCTCTCTCATCGGCTCCCCACCTTGCCGGATCAAGCGCTCAAGCGTTTCGCGCGCAGTGGAACCGAACCGCACGCGAAAAGGTCCAAATGTCATGGGGCCAAACTACTTGCCCATCCGTTCGACCTTGCCTTTCTCCTTCACGTTCATTTCCTTCACCGTCGGATCGCGGCTGCCTTCGCCGGTGGTTTGGGTTCGCGTGGCTTTCGGCGCATTGCTTGGTACAGAGCTCTGATCCTTCGGCGTTTTTGCCGGCCGTGTAGCAGTGGCCGGCGGCGGGTTAGTCTGAGCGCTCGCAGCTTGCGCGCCCAAAAGAAAGGCGCCCGACAGTAGCGATAGCGCGAGCGCCGCTGAAATCTGTTTCATCGGTCCGTCTCCTGTCCAGACCGATGAAACGGTTGTTGCGAAGTTACGTTCCGCCTCACACTTCCAATTGCTTGCCGATCGGCAACGCCCGGATGCGCTTGCCGGTCGCGGCGAAGATCGCGTTGATCAGCGCCGGCGCGAACGGCGGCACGCCGGGTTCGCCGACACCGCTCGGCGGCGTATCGGGGCTGGCGGGCGGCACGATGTAGACGTTGGTGACCGCAGGCGATTCGTCGATCCGGATCACCGGGAAGTCGTCGTAATTGCCCTGCTGCACCCTGCCGTTCTTGAAGGTGATCTCGCCATGTTTGGCGAGGCTCATCCCCATGATCGCGGCGCCCTCGATCTGCGACTGGATGCGCTCGGGATTGACGTAGGTGCCGCAGTCGATGGCGGTATCGACCCGTGGCACCGTCAACTTGCCCTTGTCGTCGACAGCCACCTCAACGATGGTCGCGATATAGCTGACGAAGCTGCGGTGCGCCGCAATACCAAGGCCGTGGCCCTTGGGCACCTGCCGTCCCCAACCGCCCTTGTCGGCGACCAGCTCGACCACCTTGCGCAGCCGCGCGGTGTCGATCGGATAGCTGTCATAGGGCTCGCCATAGTTCCATAAATCCTTCACCGAGGTGAGGTTGAGGATCCGCGGCGCACCGATCAGCTCCAGCAGCATGTCCTTCGGGTCGCGGTTGGTGGCTTGGGCGATTTCGGCGACCATCGACTGCACCGCGAAGGCGCGCGGGACGTTTGACACCGAACGGAACCAGCCGATGCGGCTGTGCGCGGCCGCTTCCGGGTTCTCGCACTGGATGTTGGCGATCTCGAAGGGCATGTCGACCAGCCCCATGCCGAGCTCGAACGGCGCCTGGTGCACTGTGCCGGCCGCAAAGGTCGAGGCGATGCTTGGCGCGACGCTGCGATGCCGCCAGGCGATCACCTTGCCGCTCTTGTCGAGGCCCGCCTCGATGCGCTCCACGGAGACGGTGTGCAGGAAGCCGTTGCGGATATCGTCCTCCCGCGTCCACTGCACCTTGACCGGCGCGCCGAGCTCTTTCGAGAGCAGCGCGGCTTCGAGCGCGTAATCGCACTTCGACTTGCGCCCGAATCCGCCGCCGAGCAGGGTGACGTTGACGGTCACGTTCTCCTCGGGGATGCCGAGCGTCTTGGCGACGTCCTCGCGCGTTCCGCCCGGGCTCTGCACGGGGGCCCAGACTTCCGCCTTGTCACCCTTGACGTTGGCGACCGCGACCGGCGTCTCCATGGCGACATGGGCAAGATGGGGCAAATAGTACTCGCCCACGATCACCTTGTCGGCGCCTTTCAGCGTGGCTTCGGCGTCACCTTCCTTGCGTACGACGAGGCCGGGCTTGCGCGCCGCTTCCTCAAGCTCGGCCCGATAGGCGACCGAGTCATATTTGGCGTTGGCGCCGTCCTCCCAGGTGATCTTCAGCGCGTCGCGGCCCTTGATCGCCGCGCCGGTGTTGCGGGCGATCACGGCGACCCCGCCGAGCGGCTGGAATTTCGAGGGCCACGGCCATCCCTTCACTTCCATCACCTTCTCGACGCCGGAAACCTTCATCGCCTCCGCGCCGTCGAACGAGGCCACCTTGCCGCCAGTCACCGGCGGGCGGGCGATCACGGCATATTTCATGCCGGGCAACCGCACGTCGGCGCCGTATTGGGCCTTGCCCGTCGTGATGTCGTGGAGGTCGACGATGCTGATCTCGCCCTTGCCCAGGTAACGAAAATCCTTGGGATCCTTCAGCTTCAGGCCTTCAACGCTCGGCACCGACTCCTTGGCCGCATCGGCGGCCAATTCGCCAAAGCCGAGCTTGCGTCCGCTCGCGCTGTGGACGACTTCGTGATTGACGGCCTTTACCTCGGCTGCCGGCACGCCCCAACGTTTTGCGGCGGCCTGCTCGAGCATAGTGCGGGCCGAGGCGCCGATCTGGCGCATCGGGATCAGATAGTGCCGCGTGCTACGCGAGCCGTCGGTATCCTGGTTGCCGAACTTGACTTCGTCGCCGTGCGCCTGCTGGACGCGAACGCGCGACCAGTCGGCTTCCAGCTCTTCGGCGACGATCATGGGCAGGCTGGTGCGCACGCCGGTTCCCATCTCGGCACGGTGCGCGACGATCGTGACCATTCCATCCGGCGCGATCGAGACGAAGACGCGCGGGTCGACCACAGTACCGTGCGGCATCTTCCCCGCGCCGGTCTCGTAGGCAAAGCTCGGCCGCATCATGACCGGTGCGGCGAGCACGAACCCGCCGGCCAGCCCCAAGGTCTTCAGGATGCTGCGCCGCGAAATGTTCTGAACTTTGATGTGCTTCTCGAAACCGCGAAGCTTGTTGGGATTGGTGAGGATATTCATGTCACACTCCCGTCGATGCGAGATGGACCGCGTTTTCGATCCGCTGGTAGCAGCCGCAGCGGCAGATGTTGCCGGACATGGCTTCGCGGATCTGGTCGTGCGAAGGCTTTGGATTGTCCATCAACAACGCCGCCGCCTGCATAATTTGGCCGGTCTGGCAAAAGCCGCATTGCGGCACGTTGAGCTGCCGCCAGGCCTTCTGCACCGGGTGGTCGCCGGTCGGGTGCAGGCCCTCGATGGTGGTGACCTCGCGGCCGCCGACGTCGGACACGGAGGTGATGCAGGCGCGCACGGCCTGCTTGTCGACGATGACGGTGCATGAGCCGCACAGCGCCTGGCCACAGCCGAACTTGGTGCCGGTCAGCCCGACCTCGTCACGGATGAACCAGAGTAGCGAAAGATCGGGATCGCCATCCCAGTTCTGTTCCTGGCCATTAATCTTCACCTTGATCATGATCGTCTCTCCCTCTTCAGACGGAGCCGTCATGAGCGTCTCCTCGAGGTGAGCGAGAACATCTATCCTGGGATATCCCCTCGTATGGCCTCAGGCAAAACTGACCTCGCTGAGAAACCGCAGACTGCACCGTAGGATCTGGTTGATTGTCAGTGTCGGCCCATCCTCCTGTTTTGATTTCGCTTTGTTCAAGGTATGGACTGATGGAAGTCTAGCACAAAGCGCGACCGAATAGGATTCCCAACGCCTTGTTTGCCTTTGTATTTTAGCGAGGGCTGCCTGCTCGGACGGCGTGCTTTTGGTCAAGAGCCCTTACGCAGTGGTCCTCACGAGACGGTTTTTTTTCGAAGAGCTGTATGCGGCTATAAAGATCGACGTATCCTATTTGTGGATGTATTCCGGGCGCTGACAGCTTTTTCCTTCGTCGTGAAGCCGCGCATTTTCAGCGTCTGAATTGGCGGCGTTTCATTCTAAACCAAGCATGCAATGTGGGCTTCGCGGCTGGAGGAGTTGGGAATAGGTGTGACTCTGCGATAGTCGCATTGTGCGCCTACCCTTGCCGCGTTCGAGGGACGCTTCGGATATGCCTACAACGACGATCGGGCTCGCTGTCACGTTAGCTTTCTCGCTGGTTGCCTTCACAATGCCAACGTCGGTTTGGGCAGCCAGTCCGACGTTGACGGTGTCAGCCGATGGCGGCGTCCGTATCTTCGATCGGGACGCGCTGCTTGCCCGCACGGATGTCGTCGAAATCACCACCTCGCGTGATGTCGCATACCGTACTCCTCGGACGTATCGAGCCGTGGCGCTCTCGAAGTTACTTGAAGGAGTTCCCATTCCGCCCGATGCGGTGGTGGAAGCGGCGGCACAAGACGGCTTCGTGACCCAACTTCCTCGCGATCTGGTCTATGCTAGTGACGGCGTCATCGGGTACTTGGCAATCGAGGTCGCCGACACGCCGTGGCCGCCAATTCCAGGTAAGGAAAAGAGCGCAGGCCCCTTCTATATCGTATGGCTCGGCGATCAAGCGTCATCCGTCCCAATCATGAAGTGGCCTTACCAAGTTGTCAGTCTGTCGGTGCAGGATGCGCCAGCCAAGCGGTGGCCCACGCTCGCGGTTGATCCCACGCTCCCTGCGCTCCATCCGGCACGAGACGGCCAAACCATCTTCGTGAACAAGTGCTTCACATGCCATACGATGAACCAGGCCGGATCGGCGTCCGCGGGCCCCGATCTGAATTTGCCGATGAACCCGACGGAGTACTTCACCGATGCCGGTTTGCGCGCGCTGATCCGAGATCCGCGCTCGGTTCGGGTTTGGCCCGAGCAGCGGATGCCCGGGTTTGCCGAAAAGGACCTGAGCGATGAGGAACTCGAGCTGATCTTGGCATATTTGAGTCACATGGCGCATAGGAAGAGCCGAGCAACGGAGGGCGGAAGCGGCAAACGCTAAATCGTAAAGCTCGATTACGGTTGGCGACGAGTGAGGATGATGCCGACGTCGAGGCGCCTCACTGTGCAATTGGACCTGGAGTCTGATCAGGAGGTCACGATGAAAATTGACAGCACCACATTCGGCGCGATTACGATTGAGGGAACGACCTATCAGTACGATGTGGTCGTTCGTCTTTCCGGCGAAGTTGTAAAGCGGAAAAAGAAGCTATCAAAGAACCTCTATGGTACCTCGCACGTGCTTTCAAAAGACGAGGCAAAGTTTCTCTTCGAGAAAGGGTGCAACCAGGTCGTCATTGGTTCCGGTCAGATGGGCAACGTGCACCTGTCACCGCAAGCTGAAGCCTATTTCGAAAGGAAGGGCTGCGAGGTGCTGTTGAGGCCGACACCCGAGGCGATCCGGATGTTCAACCGGTCGCACGCCAGGAGGATCGGGCTCTTTCACGTGACCTGTTGAACGAAATTGCCCGGTGAAGCTGTGCATCTACGTTGGATCGGCCGGTTCGGCGCGCCGCTTATTGCTTTTGTTTTGACCATTGCGCCGTCATTTTCGCCGGCGCACGCCGTTGAGGATGCTCGCAAGGTGAGCGTCGTGTCCTTCGGCCTTTTCGGCGATCAGGGCGTGTTTAGAAACGAGGCAATCGGTGCAGCACGGATCGTAGCGGGCCGTTTCGGGAGCGGCCCGGTCAACGTGCAATACAATTGGAAGAAGGGCGGAGGTGCAACGATTGAAGGGCTGGCTAGGTCCCTGCAGGCAGCGGCCAATGGGATGGACGCCGAGAACGACGTTCTGTTCTTGATTCTCACCTCGCACGGCTCCCCCGACGGGCTTGCAGTCAAAGCGGGGCGGCTTACGCAAACGCTCACGCCGTCCAATCTCGCTGGCATGCTGGCGCGGACCGGTATGCGATACAAGGTGGTGGTCATCTCGGCCTGCTATTCCGGGCTCTTTATCCCTCGTCTCGCGAACCCCGATACGTTGGTCATCACCGCGGCCGATGCCGACCATCCATCGTTCGGCTGCCGGGACAAAGCCAAGTGGACCTATTTCGGCGACGCCTTTTTCAATGTCGCAATCCGGCAGGCTAAACGCCTGAAGGACGCCTTTGTTGTGGCGCGCTCGCTCGTCAAAAGGCGAGAACTGCGCGAGCACTTCGAGCCGTCGAATCCCCTCATGGCAGGCGGCGAAAACGTCCAGCCGTTGCTCGTTGCGCGTCCCTGACTCTTGGGCGCGCCGTTCGTGAAGCGTTCTGTGGGTGGGGGACCGTTGGTAGCGGGGGAGCGAATCGTACGGTTCCCCACCCAATTTGAGCCTTTGTTTTCAAAGGTTTATCGAGCGGCCTGACTGCCCGCACGTCGGGCCGCCCGGGTCTAGGAGCCAGGCACCCTTTTCGCCGTCTCGGCAGCGTTCCAATCGCTGAGCGCCTCGTTTGTCAGATGGGCTTCGACAAGTTCCCGCCAAGAGTGCCCCACCTGACGCCACTTCTCCTTTCGGGCAGGAAGGTTGTTCAGCATTCGTTGAGCGTTGAGAGCGAACCGGGCGGCCTCTGAGTTCGGGTCGCGTGTCGCCTCCGCAATCGTCTCACGGAACAATTCCTCCGAAAGCTTCCAACCGGAGTCGGTGAATCTACCCTCCGCAAAATATTCAAAGCAGGCTCGAAACCTTACGGCGCGGCCTACGGCCCTGTATGAGGGAAGGTGCGGTTCACTTAGCCACTGCTTCACTGCCTGGAGTTGCTCTGGCCCACCGAGCGCCAGAACGCCGTCGGTTTCAAACAACAAGTATGCGGCGCAGCCAGCGACTTCACTTTGTATTTCCGAATCCTGCTTTTCTAACCAACCGACGATTGCTTCCAATGGCGACATGGGACTTTCCTTTCTTCTAAAAAATGGCCGCTTTACTCCGTAGTTCTCATGCAGCTTTCAAAACCAAGGCCTCCGCTGGCGCATGCCAAGATAAGGCTCAACGAGCGGATCGAACTCTTTGTAAAACGCCTGTATCTTGTCGAAGTATTTCCGTCGCCTCTGGATGGCTTCCGAGCGCTCCTGCCCCTGCATGTCGCCATACGTCTCATCTGCTTCGTGGAAGTAGGCTAGTGTTGTGTTTAGCTCAGTGAGATAGCTGTTCACTTTGCTACCAAAAAGAAACTTCGCACCGTCTGCTGCCCGCCAATACTCAAAATGTTGTTCATTCGGAAGCTTGCCACTGCTCACCACTGATCCGATTACAGCTCGAATTTCCGAGTAGACTTTCATGCGGCGCTCAAACAAGTCGAGCACGACTTTTTGGTGGGCCGTTCGCCACTGCAAGACCGCGATTACAATCGCAAGCAACGCTATCGCAGGCGTCGCCAAGGCTTGAGAATACTGCACCCAAATCGGCATCATAATGCCCATTCACTGACGTAAGGGCACAGCGGAAAAGATGATCCTTTGCTCGGGATTCGGAATGCCAACATCCGCGAGAAGCACGGCAAACGCGTCGTAAATCCCTGCCGGGAACTTGGTCGGACCAATAATCACACGTTCAACAAAATCGGATGGAGCAAGTCCGTACAAACCCTCTTCAGGAAAGTCCCTGAGAGGCAATCTGCAAATCGACTGAGGAATACCGTTTATCGATTCAATGGACGATGTGATGCGCTCCGATCTTGCGAAGCGCGGCGAGTAGATTACTCGCCATTCTCGTTCTTCGTGGAAACCTGGATGCTTCGTGCAAAGTATCGCGTACCGTAACGCGGCGAACATGTTCGCTTGAACTTGCTGATCGCCAAGAGACTGCAAAAAATCGCGGTTATCTTCTACGTTGGATAGAATCTGCGCAAGTGCGTCCTCCACTTGACCGTTGTGGAAGTAGGCCACAGGACTGGTATTAGCCCTCAGCGCGTTCGACGGCCGTAGAAGTGGCCCGCCGTTTACGACCAGCGCCACGCCTGCCCCACCGCCGTATGCTCGCCACATGGACAGACGTCCGTGTTGGTCCTCTGAGGGATCATGCTCCGACAAGCAAGTAATGTAGCTGTCCATTCTGAAGTGCGGCAACCAGCTATTGAAGATCGCCTCAAGGCGTTCGCAGAAGCCAGGAAACATGCCGTCAAAAACTGCTTGCATCCGTTGCTTGTTTTTCTTGTAGCTTTCGTTGAGGCCGTCAAAGCCGTGCTCCACCTCTCGATAGTCGTTCATCAGGTGAGACTTGCGCATCCATATCTCGCCATTACGCAAAATCCTCATCGCGGTGTCGGCACTGGTATAATAGACGAACCGCTGATTCCGACGCTGCGCTTCGAGTGTCTTACCGAGCGCGTACGGGTGGAAAATTCCATAGGCGCGAAATTGCTCTTCGCTGATCTGAAGCTCGTTGCTCAACTAGTTTGCTCCTAAAGGGGACTCTTGGCTTGCAAGAACATAGTGAGAACTCATCGGTTTCAGCTAACACGGAATCGATTCAATGTCCAAGACAACTCCGTCCTTCCCACAATCAGACGTGGAGTGGCTGGATACCGCCGCCGATCAGTCATTGCTATTTGCGGCGGTGGCGCGCGTGAAGCTGTGGAGGCGCTGTTGATCGGGGGCGAATTTTTAGAGCGGGAGATGGAAGCGCAGGTATCGCGCGGGTACATTCGAGGGCGGAAGCATGATTCAACACCTATTCAGGACAGACTGTGCGGCCTTCGAGATGACAAAGCAAATTGCACCTACGCTGGATAGCGCCTCGTTCACTTGCCCACACTGCGGCGCTCACGCGAATCAGACTTGGCTTCAACTGAGCACGGGAAAAGGTCCCCTCTTAAGGACGACGGGCGCTCGGATCAGCCCGGATCGCGAACCGTCAATTTTTGGGTCCGGTTCTGGGAACTACAACCTAGAGTTTTTGCAAAACGTGAACCTAACCAAGTGCTTTAGCTGTGAGCGCATGGCGGTCTGGGTCTTCGACAAAATTGTTTGGCCGGCAACTTCCTCACTCATAACTCCGCACGAAGATATGCCCCCAGACGTGCGGCTCGATTTTTTGGAAGCCGTCGCTATCGTCGACACTTCACCACGGGGTGCGGCAGCGTTACTTCGACTCGCTGTAGAGAGGCTCATGCCTCACCTCGATGCCAAAGCAAAAAACATCAACGCGAGTATCGGTCTGCTCGTCGCCAAGGGCCTCGATCCTAGGATACAGAAGGCGCTCGACGTCTTGCGGGTAATCGGAAACGAAGCAGTTCACCCCGGCCAAATTGATCTCAATGATGATAAAGCCACCGCGCTAAAGTTGTTCGATTTGGTCAACCTTATAGTGCAGGCGCTGATCTCGACTCCGAAGCAAATAAACTCAATGTTCGACGCACTCCCTCAGAACGCTTTGGATGGAATTCAGAAGCGCGATGGCAATGCAGGCAAGCAATGAACCGCGCAACTGCGACTGAATTTCTAAGCCGGGATGGAAGCGCGGGTTTCGCAATACGCGTGGTGTAAAGCACGGGTCGGTTCAGCAAAACACAGTGGTCAGGCAAGGGCATTAGATGGCTAATGAAGTCGTACCGGCAACAGGTAGCTTCCTCGACGAACTAAACCTTCCGAAAATCGTAGCGGGTCCGGCAGGTGAAGCTATCTCGCGTTTGATCGGTGGTGCTGTCGATATTCCTGCTGCGTGGCTCGCACAAGTCGCGCAGGGTATCAAGGACAAAACCGAGGCGAAGACGGTTGTAAGTAAGGCCGTTGCTGATGCTGCCGCAAGCATCGCTTGGAATGATCCAGAGGTCATCCAGCGTGCAGCTCACTCCTTGCTGGCGAAGGAGTTGCGTCACCAAACAAATCGCGAAGCGATCGCAAGGAAGGCAATCGAATACCTTGCTGACGAGCCCACGGAACAAACGGCTAAGCCGGACGACGACTGGCTTAATGTCTTTGAACGCTACGCGGAGGATGCCTCGTCGGAGCGACTTCAGGATATATGGGGACGCATTTTCGCGGGTGAATTGCGACGCGCAAAGACATTCTCTCTACGAACGCTGCGCTTCGTTTCGGAATTGGATGAAAGCGTCGTCAATCAATTTGAGAAGTGGTCTGCAAGGGTTGTGGATTTTGACTCCATCCCTTTTCCGCCGACTCAAGGAGTCGAGTTCAGCGAGCTACTTCATTTGCAGGATTGTGGCCTTGTTACAGGCGTGGGCAGTACCCTGCATAAGAAGTTCGACTTAAATAAAGTGCCTGAAGGTCAGCGCGTACCTCTTCGATTCGGCTTCAGACACTTTGCAGTAATCGTCCTCATTGAGCCACCGTTTGAGTTTCAAATTCCAAATTTATTCCTTACGAGTATTGGGCGCGAGATATACTCCATAACTCGCACCACGACAAAACTCGAAACAGTCAGAGCGTTTGTTGAACAATTTCCGAAGAACCATGTTGATCAAATTTTGATTGCTGACTTGGGAAATAACAACCAAACCGAAATATGCTGGTCGAAGTCGCCGTGAACAGCCCACTTGCGGCTAGCAATCTACCCTACCCACGGTGCTGAGCGCGTGCCGCTTTCCACTCTTCGAGAGCGCTCATTCCCTTCATCTCGCTCTGGATGCCGGAAGCCCTATCCAGCCACACGTCAATCGCCTTGCGGTCCCATCGCTGCGTGCCTGGGATAGGGCCTGGTACGATGCCCTTTTGAATCCAGTCGTCAAACGCCGCCTCAGTGCGGCAGCCGCAATAGGCTGCCGCTTCCTCTTTCGTGAGGCCGCGAGGAACGATTTGGTCGAGTCGCAACATCTTAGCTTGGCCGGTTGCTCGGGACGCTCTTGGAAGCTTCGACGAAAGCGCGCCCTACGTCTCCTAGTTCGGGGCCGAACTCAATCTCCAACCGTCCGCTTTGCGTTTTGCGAACACTGACTAGATGACGGCGGCCTTCGTCGAGAGCAGAGGCTAGCTTCTCTTGCATTTGCTCTGCGCTTAGATTTCGTCCCCACACATGCCTCGTAACAACCAGCTCCATCAGACGAACTAGGTCGTCTCGATGACAGTCCGGGAAATCTGCCACGGGCACTCCTGTAGCCACTCAAACACATGCTCAAGACTGTAAGGCTTTTCGACTTCAAGCCCGCCCGGCTCTTCTGGGCCTTCAACCAGAACGAACGAACCGCAGGGCTTTCGAACCATGCGGTCTACAAGCTCCTGTTTGATCCCGAAACAGAAGTAACGACGTGTTGCTATTGTGATGTCTTGCATTGCGTCTGCCCAAATGGAGGGCCTGTTGGCGCAGGCCGCTCCCCCTGTTTGCAAATCAATTTCGGCTCAGTGAGTGTGTCACAACGTTTGTAAGGACGCAACCGGCGCGTGTTATATGACAGTCCTGACAACCTGACAGCATTTAGCCGTTGCGAAGCTCAGTCTTGCAGAACGATCAGGGCCGTCAGAGAGCTTCGAACGGCTCGCTAATTCTCGGATAGCGCGTCTTCAACACCCGCAAACGATGCAGGCCTAACGCCCTTTCGAGCATAAGCTCTCCGCAACACTTCATCAGAATACGGATAGTGCGAGCGGGAATATCCGCACGTCGTGATGCTGCCCAAGTCAGATGGGGCAAGATGCTGTCTGGCAACTCGTCTGTCAGCCGCAGCACGTCGATTGCGTCTTTGCACTGCCGAAGTCGCGCGAGCGAATGAACCAAGATGTCGGGTATATCGGCCTCGACGGCCGCGGTGCGCGGCCGTGATCGGGGAAAGTCAATGACACCCATCACTCTTTCGCCCTTCCGAGCTGCACGACGTGCACGCAAATGCGGGCAACGCTGTCGGGCTTTATGTCCGTGACTTCGAACACTTCGCCCGTGCGGCAGAGCTGTACGCGGTAGCCCTGCAAGATCGGCCAGGGCAACGCGTTGCGATCGAACTCGAAGACGGGCTTGCGAGTCGAGATGAGAGGACTCAACTCGATCCCGCCGGCAACTCTTCCGGCGCTCTTTAAGGTCGTCTCGGCCTTCGCCATGAACACGGCTATAACCGTGACTGCCTTGTCAGGCTCGGGTGTACCTGGGAAATTCGGCTTACCCTTGATGATGGGCGTAACCGTCACCGGCTCGCCCATCGTCTCGTCGATCGCGGCGGACACGTCTTGCATGCCCGCGCGCCAATCGCTGGTTTCTGGAAACAAAGTCATCCTTAGTTCGCTCCCGCTGATGCGTGTCCGCCAGAGCTTACAGCTCCCGCCATGCTAGGCTTCGTTCCGTTATCGCCAGGGCCTTGCATACTCGTGCCGAGACGGCCGTTAAGCGCCATGTTCGCGACGCTTTCGGCGCGCTTGACGACGGATTCCAGATACGCTGTCGGGCGAACGTCCACCGCGATATTCGCGTGAAGCTCGGCCTGACCGCTCACGGTCCCCTGAACGTCAACCTGCGTCGATGTTTTGCCTGGGTCGCCAAAGCCCTTCGAAGGCTTCGTGTCGCCGAGCACGGTTGAGTCCTGCCAGCCTCCCGACTTGCCGATTTCGGCGCCGCCGAGATTGTTGCTCGTATCGGCGTCAAGCGTCACGCGCTTCCGCCGATTGTACGGGACGGTATCGCGACCCCATGTTGCCGGCCCCATTGCAAAGCGTCGACGCCGCTCAAGGTCTGCTTCACTGCCCGGCGTTACGTCATCCCGCGTTGCCCACTCTTCGACGTGAGGCCACGCGATCTCGGCGACCTGCCATGCGGCAATCGCAGCCACTGGCCCCAGCGTGGCACCAAGCGCGGCGGCCCCGGTTTTGAAGACCATGCCCTTCCCCGAACTGCCCAACACGCCCGGCTTTCCGGCCTTCCCCCCTGGTACGCCAGGCACCCCGCCTGCCAACGCCAAGGCCTCCAAGGCAACCGCCGCTTGTCCTGCGGAGGCCGCGAGCGAATTGACGTTGAGCAGGAACTTCCCGAATGCAACGGCCATGCCGCCGCCCGCCGCAACGGTCGCGACGCCCGCGAAGATGCCTGCCGCCTTCTGTACCTCGGGGCTCAGATTTGTGAAGGCAGACGCAACGGCCGTTGCCCCGTTTGCCAAAGGCGTAAGCCAACCGTCGTTCGCCTGAACCATCGTGTTTCGCAGTGCTTCGAACGAAGCGGTAAGCCTTTCGGTTGCCGCCGCTAGGCCTTCATTCATCTTGTTGGCGACGTTCTGAGCAAACCCGTCCGCGTGCGCAAGGTCTCCCTTTGCCTCGTTGTAATGCTCGGCGTTCTGCATCAACGCCACGCCTCGCGCGCCTTGTTTGTCGCCAAGGAATCCCTGCATCAACATCGGATTGCCGGTGGCAATAACGGCATCCATCAAGGCACCGCCGCGAAAGCCCGACTTCGTGAAGTCGAAATATTCGTTAGCCGCTTGAACCAGGTGCTTCCGGTCGGTCTCTGATAGCTTTTCACCGTCTCCGGTTCGCGCCTTGACGACAGCCTTAGCGAACTTTCCTCGGTCGGCCAGTATTTCGCCGCCGTTTTCTTCAAGCTCCTTGTTGAGTGCGGCGATTGCTCCCGAGCTGAGGCTCTTGCCGAACTGCCGGGCAAACTTGTCGCTCAGCCCTTCGCCCGATACGGTCCCGTGGGTCGCGTATTCGTCGATATTGATTCCGTTCTGCGCAAGAATCTCCCGGCCCTTACGCGTCGGCGCCATCTCGCGGGCGTATAACTGACGAGCGAACACGCCGCCCTCTGACCCCACGATGCCGGCGCGTCGCAGTGCCATGCCCATAGCGAGATTCTGCTCCGGCGAAATGTTGACTGCGTTTGCGGCTGCCGCGCTGTACTTCGTATATTCAAGAACGTCCTCGAACGTCATGTTAGATTTCTTGGTAGCCGCAGCGGCAAGGTCGTTTAGGTGCGTGGCCTTTCGCTGAGCGTCTGCGGGGTTATCGAAGTGAACGCCATATTGACTTATCATCGACTCCATAAGCTCGGCGTTCTGTTCGGGCGTAACACCCATAGCCCGCGCGCCAACAGCGGTTGGCGTAGTGATCGCGACGTTAGTGGCCGCGTCGTACTTCAAGCGCCCAAAGGTCTCTTGTGCTTTCTGCGTCGCCTCGACGTTGGCCCCGTACGTTTTAGCCAGCTCGTTTTGCTGCTTGCGCAAAGCCACCATGTCTTTGTCGCTGTAGCCGGTGCGGGCTTGAATAGCCCGGTCTTCGCGAAGGTACGGCAGAGATTCCTTGATCGCCTCGATACCCCCGTGAACTACCCTAGAGGCAGCGTACCCGGCCACGGTAGCGGCGATGGCTTTATGCGCGGAATGGATTTGATGCAGTACGCCGAGATGACCCTTCGCCGCGAGGGTCGCTTGATTGAGGCCGGCAGCATACTTGCCGCCGACGCCCCCGTCGAATGCTTCGCCCGCAAGCTTCTGCGCTTGCTTGAGCGTTGCCATTAGCTCGCGGACTTTTGGCGAAGCTAAATCGGTCGCGCTGATGACGGCTGTCACCGAAGGGTTTGACATAGTGCCCCCTTTACTTCTTTCTGTGTTGCTCGCGGTACGCGTCGAGGTCCGCGAACATGTCCGCATATTTGGTTAGCTTTGGCAGCCTCATGGACTCGACGCTGCGCACGTCGAGCCCACGGTCGCTGATTAACGCTGCGATCAGGCGACGGGCTGCTTTGAAGGGTTTTTGTCGGGCACCGCCGTCAGGATCATGTTAGCGGCAACGCCGCGTAGCCTCATGAAGTCGGAAGCCGACATATCGGCGAGAAGCAAATCGTCGATACCGGTCATATCGCTGAGGAATTGCATCATAGCCTTATTGTTGAAAACGAACTCGAAGCCCTCTTGCTCGCCGTTCTCGTTCTTGATCGGCTTTAGTTGGAACGGATCGTTGTACTTGACGAGCGCGCCAGCGCGCGGCGCTTTGAGCTTCAGTTCGGTGACGTCGCCGTCGTGCGTCTTGAGCGGGAAGGAAAGTGAGAACGTGTCGGACATAGTAGTGATCCTCTCTGCGGGACGTTGGGGTTAGACGCTCTTCGGAAGCATCTTGTCGGTGTCGACGCCGAGCTGAGTAAATAGGCGATGCAGCGGCGTGCCGACGGTTTCGTGGGTGTCCAGGGCGAGTTTCAGCGTCTTAGCTTCCTGGGTGTAGCCCTTGCCGTTCGTCATCAGCGCGCCGAGCCTAATCTCTGCGAGCCGCTTCAGTCGCGAAGGGTCTATGCCATTAAGCGACGGCGCGGCGGCCTTGGCCTTGCCGTTGGAGTACCCGTTGTTGCGGTTCACGGCGGCCATGCTGTTCGCGATCTCGGCCAAGCGTGCTGCCTTCGGGTCTGTGTCGGTCGTCATGGTGGTTTCGTCCTGGGGTTGTTCGTTGGTTTCGACAGGCAGCCCTCTAAGGAAGGCCTTCGCCTGTTCGATGGACAGTGTGTCCTCAGTTCGGTTGGTGAGAAGCTCGGCGGTCGCGGCCGGTCGCTGCAACGCTTCCGGCAAATTCGAGATGACAGCGCGCCAACTCGGCGCGGCGTTCGAGCTACCCCTATGGCCCGGCGTCTCAATCTTGAATCCTGCCCTTACCGCTTCTTTGCGGTCCAGGATTACACCCCGGGCGGCAATTACCCGCTCTGCGTCATGTTGAAGAGGCGCGGCGCTCTTCGCGTGATCGGGCCATGAAACGATAGAAGCACCCTCGATTGTCCTTAATCGATCACGGCTCTCGTAGAGCAGTTCGCTGCCGTCCGGCCTAACATATCGCCCGTGCACTGTCGGGTGAGCCCAATATTCTCTGGTCATGGTGGTTGATCCTTCAGTAGCGGAAACGTCTGTGATGCCGGTGACGCGCTCCGACTTGAACAGCGTGGCCCGTGGCTCCCTCACATATGGCCTCAAGCCTACGCACTTCCCTTTGCAGGGTCTTTGCGTCGGAGCGATGCCAGGTCACCCATTGGTCCCCGTTCCTCACCTCGGCCCGCGCCTGTCCGGCGAGTAGCTGATAGTAGGCGGCCCGCAACTGAGGCAGCATAGCGCAAGGGTTGTCGACAGCGGGAGGAGTGCCCCCGCCGTTCGGTGTGCAATTCGTCATGTCGTCAGTCCTTTTGCGACGCGTCGTCTTCAGCCGTGAAGTCGTCGCGATTCTTCGGTAGCGGGTATGGAAGCCCGGCCGCCTCTAGTTGCTCGCGCTCCGCTTTGCGCTGCGCGACGACTTCCTCGAAGTCCAATCCGCGCTCGCCAAGCTTTGCTTCCAGCGTCGACAGGCCGTTCTCGACTTCGAGAATGTCAGCTTGTGCCGCCTTCAGCGGATCGGCTACCGGCTTGCCTTCACCGCGCCACACGGCCGCGCTATAGGCGTCCGATGCTTCCCAGAATGCGGGCGCGCCCTTCGGGAGCTTGATGCGTCCCGTCTCGCAGGCTTCCTCTAACCATGCGGTAAACGCCGCCTTGTAGAAGGGCTCAACGATCGCAGCACGCCTGCGCTTGTTGATGCGCCAGGGCAGCTCTTGAGCCAGACGCGAAGCACTGAACGACGTTTGACTGTAGTCGCCGCTCACGTCCTCGGCGCTGCTACCGGCCGCCTTCGCCGCTTCACGGCTTAAGCTCTTGTCGAAGGCATCGTACGTTGAATTGGGCGACTGTGTCCGGTGCATGACGAGCTTGTCGCCTTTCATCATGTGGGTGACGACGCCCGGCGTTAGGTTGATCTTCACGGCTTCATAGTACGCCGCGCGAGCCGCCGCCCAATCATCAGGCGAAACGCCCGCAGGTGCGTTTCCGCCTAACGGGTCATCAGCCATAAGCGACTTCAATGCCGTGTTGCGGTCGAGGTCTGACTCTACGGTCGTCGCTACCATTGACTGCACGAGCGCCTGCGCGAGCGCGAACTCCCGAAGTGTTGACTTCGAGTGCGCGGGCGTGAGTGCAGCGGCCAAAGGCGACACGCCGCGAATCTGCCCGGCTGCAATCAGGTCGAAGACATGCCCGACGCGGGTGCGGCCCCACGAAGTGCGCGCCTTGACGAAGATAGCCTGCGGCGAAGTGCTGATGTTGCCAAGCACGAAGGGCCGAATCCAAAAGCCTTCAAGCCGCCCGTTCTTGTCGAACTGCACGCCCTGAAGAATGCTGCCCCCGTTGTTGCCTTCGGCAACGCGGCTAATGGACTGATCGAGCTGACGGCTATCAAGCAGGTTGACTTTCGTGCGCGTCGTCGCTCCGGCGATTTTCTTCCAGTCGAGCAGGAAGACGGACTCGCCTGTCAGCAAGTAGCTTTTGTAAACGGCGGTCGCGAGCTGATGCAGCGTGTGTCGGCCAGAGGCGTCGCACTCGAAAGCGTTACCGGCCCATGCGGCCCATGCTGTTTCGATTGCGTGCGACAGCTCTTGGCTTGCTTCCTTCGAGATGCCGAGCGCCGCATAGTTCGGCCGCGACGACAGCGTGAGTCCGTTGCCGACTGCGTATACACTAAAGCCCTCTACCAAGGCCGCGACGATCGGATTCGAAAAGAGCAGGTCGAGATTGATCGCCGAGACGAGTGCACGCTCCCTGCTAATCTCACTGCCCGGCGTGCCCCAATGCCAGCCTCCGAGATATCCGGCCGTAAACGTGCTTGCGCCATTGTAGCGCGCCCACACGAGTGACTGGCTGCGCCCGTCAGTGGAATCCATGATGCCCGCTTGCGGCGATGCCACGTCGACAGGCGTGAGCGCTATCGGCTCTATGCGCTCTGTAGGACTCGAAGCCGTTGAGCCCCACAGTCCTTTGAACTTATCCATGATGCCCATGTTGGGTTAGTCCTTCGCGGGAAGGCCCTGCGCGCGGCGTCTCTCACTGTTGAACGCCGCCATGTTGGTTTCGATCTCTTTGAGCCGCGCGGCCTTCGGGTCGTTCGACACGTCGAGCGTTGCGGCGCTCAGTCCGATCGGACCTTGCGCATCCATGGCTTGTAGGTAGGGGTTGGCGGCCGGCGCTTCGGCCAGGATGCCGCGCGCCGCGTCGGCGTCGAGCGCCGAGTAGAGTGCAAGCTTTTGGGCCATCGCCGGGTTGCGCTTGCCCTCGGGGCTTTCGAGAATGGCTGCAATGCGCAGGCGTTCGCTTGCAATCGCTGCGTTGTCGTCACCGCTCACAGCGGCGAGAGCGACGGGCTTGATACGTCTGGTCATGGTGGTTTACCTCGTATGTTGAGAGAGCGCAGCCAAGCGTTTGGCTGACTCCGCGAACGTGGGTTTAGGTGTGGTTGGTGCGGGCGGCTTGTGCGCAGTCTGCGCTTCGTTAAGAGCCTTCGCGATGGTTGTCGCGTAGACCAAGCAATCTAGCGGCTCGTTACGTTTCACCGTGCGGTGATACTCATAACGCGGCGAGCCCTTGACGTAGCGAACGCGCAACTCTTCGGACGCAAGGCCCTCGAAGTAATCGGTGTCGAGATGATCGGGCAAACGAATGAAGCCCGGCCCGGAGTCCAGTGCTAAAGCCTTTTGTACCGACAGCTTGACCGTATCGACGCCAACGATCAGCAATCCCATCTGGCCCTTGAGACGGCCGCCACGCACAAGTGGCAAGCGATCGAAGCCGCCTCGGCCTTTCACGGCGTAGACGGCACGCGACTTCCGGCGCTGCGCCTGTACGAACTTCACTACCTGATCGGCGCTGAAGCCCGAGTCGACGGCGCAAATTCGAACGGGAAGCTTTCGGCCGTCGGTGGTGTCGAACGTCATGCCTAGCGCGGCGTCGAGTTGCATCCACACGGCATCGCCTGATGTATCACCCGGGAGCTTCAGATGGTTCAAAACCGTGAACGTCTGGTCGCTATGGTGCGCGAGATAAGTGCACTCAAGCCGATCTCCCTGTACGTCGACGCCAGCCGAAACGAACGCGATGCTCGCGGCGTACGGTTGCACGATGCGCTCGGCGCGCTGTTGTAGCTCGGAGGATGACAACTCGACTTCAGTGCCGGCGTCGTAGGTCTGGGCGAGCGTCGTATTGTAGAAAGCCTGCTTTTGCTCCGGTGTTTTCGCAGCCTCGAATTGCTGAGTCACTGCCGACAGCGAAGAGAACAACGAAGTAAGCTCTGTCAGGTGGTACGAACGAATGCCGGGCTCACCTGTGGCCGTTGCTTCCCATTTGCCTTGTTCTACCATCGCGCGGCGTTGCGCCTCGGTGTGCACCGCTCCGCACTCTTCGCACGCGAGATAGGCTGTCTCGGGTTTGCCCTGCTCCCAATGCAAATTCTCAAAGGCGATCGGCGAACAATGCGAGCAATCGGGACACGTGACGACGAAGCGTCGTTGATCTCCGCGCACAAACCACTGATTGATGCGCGAGCCTAGACGCGAGGTCGGCGTTGAGACGATGACGAGTTTTCGGCCCTTGCCTTCGAACGTCTTTGTTCGCTTCACCGCGAGAGCGATCGGGTCGCCTTCTGGGCCTGCGGACTGCGCGAAACGGTCGACTTCGTCGAGAAACAAAAACCGGATTGCGCGTGCGGCCAACTCGTCAGCTTTGAATGACGACGCGAAGTTTAATTGGCCGCCTGGGAAGGTCTTGGCGCTGACGTTGTTAACGCCGCCCGAACTTCCTTTGCGCGTGTTTTGCCCTGTTCCGACGATCTCGCGCAGCGCAGGCGACGACGCGACAAGCGGGTCGAAGCGCTCGCGCACGAACTCTTCGGATCGTGCGCCCGTTGGCGAAACGTGGAGCATCGGTCCAGGATCGGCCGCAATGCAGTGCCCCATGATGGCGTTGATGATCGTCGACTTGCCGGTCTGCGATGCCAGCATGAGCACGATGATTTCAACGTCGTCGTCAGCTATCGCATCGATAGGCTCGCGTTGATATGCGGTAAGCCGCAGCGGGCCAGGAATGGCGTTCGCCGAGCCCGGCAAGATGATTTGGCTTTCAGCGAAGGTGGTCGGCGCGATTATCGGCGGCGGCGCGAGCGAGCGCAGCCAGCCGCGCGCCAGCTCATGATCGATCATTACTGTCCCGGTGTCCCGTTTAGCTCAGCGCTTCAGCTTGCAGCGCGGCGAAAAATTTCTCTTCGTCGGCGAGCACACCAAGCACGTCGCGAACCTCGGCCTCAACGATGCGTGCGATCTCTCGCGCGTCTGTCTTACCCATGGCCTTGCTTGCGACGCGATGGCCTAACGCGAGTAGCGCGGTGCGAACCTCAGCGATGATACGCGCGCCCGTCGCTGTGACGGCGTCGCGGTCGACTAGGCTTCCTTCAAGCTTGGCGTTCTGTAATTCGAGCTTGCGCGCCCGATGCAACTCGGCCTGCGCTCTGGCCTCGGCGTACGCGTTGCTACTGCCCTCGCCTCTGCCGCTCGCGGCGTGGCCTATAACCTTGGCGGTGTCGGCAATCGCGGTGACAGCCTCAACGGCGTTGTCGAAGTCCGCTTCGGCTTGCGCCTCGGTGATATCGGAAGCTGCTAGCGCGCGGCGCACGGTGGCTTGATCGAGGCCCGCGTCGTCTGCAAGCCTGCGTATGATTCCCTTGGGCCTGCCCATCGTCGTTCTCTGCTATTGAAAATGTTGGCGTTTTGAGCGCGAAAAGTGCGGCAGCGTGCCGCTCGGCGTGCGCGGGGGTGCCTGAAGGGGACCCGAGCGCTTTGCGGCTGACGTGGCGTGAACGGCACATGGCATGTGCCTTTGGCACCTACAGACAGCCGCCCCTTGCATCGCCCGCGCGCCTTGGGCTCGGCTGCGTCTTCCGTGCGCGAAGCACGCGGGACAATGCGGGGTAGGCGCGCACTCGCGAGCACTATGGCTCGGCGTGCCGCCTATCGGTGAATGGTGCGCGCCACGCCCACACGTGATGACTCGCCTAATCATCCGTTGGGGCGTGGCGCGGCTTTACGCACGCGCTTGCGATCGGCACGGCTTCAATGTGACTGTCGACGGTGCGCCACTGAAGCCGCGCTACGCGCGCTGTGCGATCTCCTGTTGTGTTTAGTCGTCGCTGTCGGCGGGGGCGCTATAAGGCAGGCCCTCGGCAACGAGCTGTTTGGCGATCTCGACAGGCAGTCGTTCGGCCAATTGCTTCTCCGCTTCCTTCTGCCACGCGATGCGCGCTGCGCCGTCGTCTTGTCCCATCGCGGTGTTGGGCATTTCAGCATACAGGCCTTTGATAGGCAGCCGTGATACGCCAGGCTTTCTTACCGCAACGAACGTGCCTCCGTTCGCGTGTACCAGGAAGGCGTTCTTCACATTGAGGGACGCACTGCGGCCACCCGTTACCCTGAATGTGCTCGCTCGCAAGCCAGCTCCGCGACTAACCTTCGCGCCTTTCGTGTTCATGATGCCAATGCGCAGCTTACTCGCGGTGAACGAGGCGCTCAGCGAGCCTTGCGTCGTGCGCTTCACCTTTGAGACGCCCGGCTTGATGCGCGCCGCAGGAACGCCCGCGTCTTGCGCGATGATCTTGAGAGCTACCTTGCGCGCGGCAGTTGCGGATTTATCAACAGCTCGGCGAATGGCATTCTTGAGTCCGCGCGCGCTGAGAACTGAAGCCCACTCTTCGAGCTGTCTTGTGTCGAGTTTAACTTCAAGCTGCATGATACTTCCTCGATACGTCTGCGCTGAGCGCGCTCTAATTCGAACTCGCTCAAAGCGCGTTGCTCTTGCGCGTTGCCCATCACTTCGAATCCCGTCGTCGCCAATTCCGCGAAGGCGGTCGTGGCGTTGGGCACGTCGGCCGCGAGTGCGGCATGCATGAACGCCAGCGCGTCAAGCATGATCGGTCTCGCTGGCGTCGGCGTCACAGGCAAACGACTTGTTGCCGTGGCCGCTGCGAATGAAGTTCACGGCCGTGTAGTGCGGGCCGTCGTGGCCGCTGCAAGCTGCATCAGCTCGGCCGATGACTGAGGCGAACAGTCCCGTCAGAGCTTCGACGGCGTCGGCAAGGCGCTCGGTTGCTTCGGTGAGGCGTCCGAGCTTTGCGTCGACAGCCAAGAGAAGCAGGTCGGTGACAGAGATGGTGGTTTCGGCCAGATCGTTCTCGGCCAAGGTGTCGGTGGACATAGGCGATAATCCTTGAGGCGTGCGGCGCTCAAAAGCACCCAATGAGGCGAAGGCAGGTCTGGCGATGCCAGGGCGAACCGCGCGGCCCCCGAAAGGCAAGGGGCTGCCTGCCAAGACGCTTCCCCTCGCTCAGCTTAGGTAAATCGGGCGGGTTGGTCTCCGCGCGGCGCGCTCTTTGGAGCCACCACGCGGGACCGCGAGAGGCCTGCATACCCCGCCGTAAATAAGCCCCTCGGTATAGTGCGAGAGCACAGGTCGAAAATCGCCAAATCTTGCAGTAGATCGGCAAAACTGAAGCTAGACCAAATACTTTGACAAACAGCGGTCTCGCGCGCGGGCGCATTGCGGGTGTTTGCCGGCTCTGGATGCCGGCCCCAACACTCGCGCCCGGCAGTCGGCAAGGCCGCAACCGCGAAGCCCTTCAGCTCTGTTGCCCCCGTGTTTGCTTAGTGCCCTGCTTCAGCCGTTCAGTCGCTCCGCAAACCCCCGCCCACAGCATGTCACCCCGTTCTAAAGAACGGGGGTGATCATGCATGATGATGGGAAATGGGTTGCATGATCATGCATGATCTCTGCATGATAATTCTAAGGCCCTGAAATCGTTAGACAATAATCATGCAGAGATCATGCAAAGATCATGCAGAGCGATCATGCACATGATCATGCAATGATCATGCAAGGCCCTTCGGCTGCATGATCATTGCATGATCGATTTTGTCCGTTTGTGTAGTCGTGTTTCGACCCCCGGCTGCCAGTCCTGCCTGCCCGACTGAGAGCCCTTTCGACCGAGCGCCCTTCGGCTGCCCGTCTTGTTGTCGCCCGATCTGACGGCCCGTAGCGCCCGCCCCGCTCGCCCCGGCTCTCATCTCCGTGGTTGCCGCCATCGCACCGTCGCGCGACTCGGTGAGGCTGTCAGCCGTTCGGCGATCAGGCGCTCAGCCGTGGGCTTCTGCGTTCGCTGCCGCCAGCCAGGCCGCTCGCACGGCTTTGGACGAGCGAGGAACGTGGGAGGGTCGGGCCTCTTGGCAAGCCAGGAATCGCCGTAGCTTTTTCCCGTGCCGTGTTGCTTCGAGTAGTACCTGCCAAACGAAAAGAGCGGCCCGGTTGCCCGCGCCGCTCCTCATTAACAGGGGCTGTCAGACTGCCAGCCTGTACGCCATTGACCTTCGGTTCTCACCTTCCCGCACAAGGTCGCCTCGCTCTACCAGCACGGCCAGCATTCGAGACACGGCCGACTCTTCGGTGATTGGCTTCAGGCCCCATCGCTCGCGGTCGATGTTGAGCGCCTTGTGTATGTCACGCCGCGTCAATCTGATCTCTCCGATAGTGCCGCCGCCTTCGTCGAGGATGCGTGTCACCTTATCCCGGATCACGCGTAGGGTTGCCTCAACGCGGTCGGAAGGATTGTCAGGCATCGGCACGTCGGTGTCGGTGTCATCGCCTTCAGTGACAAGCCCCATCGCGCCGCCGACTGCCGACTCGATAGCGATGATCACGGTGCGGTCCTCGCCTTCCTCGTCTTTGCCCACGACAACCGGGTGCAGCTTGTAACCGAAGTTCACCTTGCGCGGGTCGCCAACGCGGAATTTCTGCGCCGAGGCTTTGATCGTGCCGACGCCTGTCGACGTGTCCCGTGCGAGCAGCACAACGCCGTCGGTGTTGCCTTGGAACGCACCGTCGCCGCGCACTTCGTCCCCGGCTTTGGTCGGGTGATGCAACGCCGTCACGTTGGCGCCTGTCGCGTTGGCGATGCGCTGCATCGATCGCACGAACAGGCTCCCGTGCTCGCGATCGTTGCCGGGAAGAATGGCCTGAGCGACAGTATCGATAACAACCATCGCAACCGGCAGGCCAAGCTTTTTCGCAGTGTCGTTCGCAAGCTTGATGATGCTCTTCTCTTGCTCGGTTGCTTTGTCGCGTGGGTCGAACAGTGAGCAGTCGCCACGGTACAGAACGAAGCTCGGCTCGAACTGTCCTTCAGGCATATTCCGCTTACACCACGCGCGAATGCGGGACTGAACGTCCTTCGGGTTTTCGAGCGCGGCATAGACGACGATACCCTTCTCAACCTTCCGGTCACGCCACGGCATGCCGTGGGCGATGTGAAGGGCGATGTCCAAATAGACGGCGGTCTTGCCCGTGCCCCAGCGGCCCGCCGCAATGATGGTCGTATTGAAAGCCACGAAGTGCTTCACAACCCATTGCGTGTAGGTCTCCGGCTCGGCGAGCAAATCGGGAAGGTTGACGTAATCGATGCGTCCGCCCTTGGCGACCTTGGCGGCTTGCTTCTGCACGTTCCTTAGCTGCTCTTCGAGCGCGTCGACTAACAGTTCATCGCCTTCGAGGTCCGCGTTTGCAATCGCCGCTTCGAGGTGCTTGGTCAGCACGTCGAGCTTCGATAGCGCGGCCTCGCTCTCCGCGCGCTCTTCGGCCTCTTCAATGCCTTCGACGTTGCCGAACTTCACCCCCGTCGACGGCCCTTTGTCGTCAGGCTTGACGGAAGGCGCAGCCCGCTTGAAGTCGCGAACGATGTTGCGCCAGTTGTACTCACCGCCGTCAGGCGAAGGCTTTTCGTCTTCAACGAAGTCGCCCACGTCATCACGTGCGATCAGGATCGCGGCGAACTCCTCAACCGTAAGGCTCGGCCGCTCGGTCTTCAGCGCGACAGCTAGATTGAAGCGGATGTCTGAACGCGTTGCGTCATCCAGCGCGGCGCGCAGCTTGGGGTATCGGCCCGCGATCTCCTCAATGTCGAAACCGCCTTTAGATGGATCAAGCAAGTCGTCCCCGTCCGGCAAGTCCGCAACGCGCAGCGACGCGATGCCGTCCTGAACGTCCCGCTCCGACGTGGTGTTGCTCTCGTGCTCCGACTTGGCGCCGATCGCGTCCGAGATAAACGAAGGCACGGGAATCAGCGCGTTTTGCTTGTAGGCGGATATGAGCGCGTCGAGATTTTCCCGTGTGCCGTAGGCTCGGCCGTCGTGAATCCGAACCGACGCAGGCGCGATGACATACCCGCCAACGCCCTTAACATCGGACTCGCAGTCTCGCTTGAGGCGGCCCGCGCTACAGCCCCGCTCTTCATCGTTCTTGAAGTAGATGTGGCGGCCTTTGTTACGCGACGGCACGATGACAGCGCGTTCAGGGATGCCGCCATGCGGCTCACAGAAGGAGTCGAACAGCTCGACGCCGTTGCGAAGCACGCCGTTACGCGGCTTGATGTCGTTGTCTACGACGATAAGCCCCGCAGGCCCGCAAGAGATAGCGGCCAGCGCGTCGGGCTTCTCTCTAAACATGCGGCGCACTTCTTTGCGGTCCAGGGTGGCGCCGACGTGGAGCGTGTGAAATCGGTGCTTGTCGTAGAACGCCCGACGCGATGCTTCTTTCTCAGCCTCCGGTATCTCGGAGTCGAGTCGATTGTGCATCGTCGGGTACGGCCTCTTGGTCTCCGGGTTGGTGAGGAACACGGGAATGCCCGCCGCAATCAAATCGAGCGCTACTTGCTTGTTCAGCTCGCGAGTCTTGTCAATCCTTGCCTGCTCCCGTACCGCCTGTTCAGCGGCGGGAAGCTGGACAACGTTAGATTTGATCATTACGCCACTTCCGTGTCTTCAGTCGCCGTGAACTCAAATTCCATTTCGGCCAGTCCAGCCGCCCGCATCGTCGACAGCGCCATGTGGTACTTGTCGGCGTCTAGCAGCATCTGCCCTTTGTAGAACGTTGCCGGTACGATAAGCACGTAGGTAGCGCCATCGGAGTCCGTGAAGGTCGCGGTGGCTGTTCCGTGCTGGGGTGTATCGCTCATTGGTTCGACTCCAGTAACTCAAAAAGCGTAAGATCGGCGTCGCGATGCCGCGTCAAGTTATTGCAAGCGATGCGGCTTGCGGTGTCCGCGAGCTTCGCCACGCGATGCCGTTTAATTTTATCTGACAGCAAAACGTCGACAGGGCCGATGATCTCGAAGCTAGCGCCGATCATCTCTAAGAGCTTGTCAGCATGGCGCGCGGCCTTTGCGATTGCGAGCGCTTGCTCGCCGGTCCCATCAGCCACGATTTGCTTAATGAAGCCAAGCTGAGCGCCGAGGGTTCGCGCCAGGATCATGGCCGCACGTCTGAACGTCGTCGCCTCGGCGCCAAACGGCTGCGGCAGCACGAGCACGCGATGCACGTTGTACATCCGCTCGCCAAGCGCCCTTATGATTGCGTTGATGGCCCTTATCACGTCGTCGGGATCGGGCAGCGTATTCGATAGGTCTATGACCTCGCTCGCGCTGGTAGCCGCGGCGAAGGCTAGCGTCAAATCGTTGGCGACGATTAGGGTATGCTCGGCGTCGCGCCCGTGGATGGGTGTAAGTAACATGGTTAGGTCCTTTCTTAAGCAGCGGCACGTTTCGTGCGCTTCGTGCGCTTCGGCTTCATCCGGTGTTGGGTGAGTAGCTTCTCGAATGCGGCCTGATAGTCCTGAACGGCTGCCTCACACGGCGGCACGTCTGCGTCCGTTATTCCGTCAACTGCGTCGCTAACCCACTCGCTTACGATCGCGCGCCGTTCCGCCGCGCTGCGCTTCGCCAACTGCCTGCGCGTCGTTGCGTCGTTGCGCTCAACTGCATCGAGGTCGTCAAGCATTGAGTGCGAGAGTTTTTGCAGTCCCTCTTTGTCGTCCAACCCTTCGCGCGCTTCGAGGTCGGCGAGCGCGACACGGCGCTCAATCTCCCGTGCGATCAAGGTCTGGTCCTGGGCGCTCAGTCGTGAAATCGCTTCGAGGCAAGCCTTGAAGTCGAACAGTGATCGGCGGCTCGCTTGACGCAAGTTGGGTTTCGCGCCCCTGGGCATAAGCGACTGCACGACGGCAAGGCTTTGCGTCGGAAGCGCGTGCCGCAACACGTCGGCGATCAGTGCGCGGCCATCGGCGAGCACGGTGTAGGCTGTCCGCACGCTCACGCGAAGCGCATGAGAAAGCAGGTCCTCGACGTGATAGCGGCGAGCGCCAAGTGCTGTCAGGTCTGCGTCGACACTCGCGGTAATCAACGCTCGCTCGTCATAGGAGCGAACCTTGTGGAGCCGACGCAACGATGTCTGAACGCGGGCGAGCCGTTCGGAGGGCGCGCACTGTGCTAACAGGCGTTCGATGAATTGGCGGCGCTCCGCATGCTCCCGCAGGCGAAGGCGTTTAGCCTCGACAGCCCGTTCAGGGTTGTGCAATGACACGTCGCGATCGGCACCGCTGCGCAGCGCCGCGTCGTCAAGCCATTGCGGGTTCGCGTCGTCGCGGGTCTGTGTCACCCGCTTGCACGCTTTCATGATGTCGTCGACGCCTTCGCCGAGCGGCTGAGCGTTCGCGGCGAAGCCGCGCTTTTCGAAAAAGGCTGTCGCGGCATCGCGCGGTGCGCCCCCGTCGTCAATCTCGGTGACAGGGGTGTCGTCTTGGTGGATGGCAGGCATAGTGTGAGTCCCCCAACGGGGTTGGTTAGGTCTTTTCGGTGATGCGTGCGGCCAGGGTGAGCGCGATCTCGCTGACGGTCGGCCGCTCGGCGGAATAATCCATCAGCAACGCGAGCGGCATCGGGCAGTCGCGGCGGTCGGTGCCAAGGCCTTGCAGCCATGTCGTGAGCCGAACAGTTGCGCCGTTGCTCCAGATATGCGTGGGCAGCGGCAGCCCATCGGCGTGACGGCGCACAAGGCGCGAGAGCTTTTCGAGGTCGGATGTCATCAGGCCGCCTTCCCGTTCTGCGCCGCTTCAGCAAAGCGAGCTTCATCCATCGCTATGACGGCCTTGCGGGACCAAACGCGCTTGCCGCCGAACATCGTCGACGGCGGGATGTCGCCGCGCTTCTGAGCGTCGTAAATGAACGATCGCGATGCCGGCTTGCCGCCGCTCGCGTAGTGCGCCCGCAGGTCCGCCATGAACATGTTGTCGGAAATCATACGTCGTGCTCCGTCGTTGGCGCGCGGAAGCTCTCGGCCTTCCAGGCGCGCACCGATTAAAAGGGTTGTCGATTTTGGCTGTCTCTGCCCTGCCCGGAGCAGGAGCTTCTCTCCGGGATGCTCGCTGGCCCGGCCCTCACGGCAGCCCCTTGGCGGGGCACGGAGAAGCGTTCATAGGCCTACGCGAGATGACTGCCGGCATATCGGCTGAAGGGTAGTAACCCACGGCTCAAATCGAACCGTCAATTAAATCGCGCTTCGTTCGACGTCCGACATATTCATTCAACTCACTCGTTCGGCGAACGCGGCAGCGGTTACAGAATTATTTTTGAATTATGTACCGATCCGCATAAAAATATGAAGCGAACACCCCTCCCCCGGTAGGCGTTTTAATTGACAAAATTCGGCCATCCGGGGTTTGTGGGGCCACAGGGTCAATTGGAAAAGCCTCATGGCTCAAAGCAAAAAGCGCCCGGCCTTGCCGGGCTAGATCAATTTCGCCTTGCGAAAGAGAGCCTATGCCTGTTTTCTGTGGACCGGACCGCGAGCCGGTACCTCGAAAGGGCTTACCGGGGGACTCCGACCCCGCTAAACTTGACCCTGATCTAATCGCGTTCGTGGAAGCCCTCGCCCGTTACGCGGCACGCCGAGACCATGAGGCCGCACAGAGGAAGTGATGCTTCGCGCCGCCATCTATGCCCGCTTCAGTTCTGAGAATCAGAACGAGAAGTCGACCGAAGATCAGATAGCCCTATGCCAAGAGCTGTGCGAGCGCGAGGGCTTTAAGGTGGTCGCGGTCTTCCAGGATCGCGCCATCTCCGGTTCGTCGGCGGCCAATCGCCCCGGCTTTCAAAAGATGATGCGCGCCGCTGAGAGCAAGGGCTTTGACGTTCTTGTGGCGGAAGACATCGATCGCATCTCGCGCGATCAGGGCGATTGGCATGCCGCGCGCAAGCGCTTCGAGTTTCTCGGCATCTCCGTCCACACTGCAACGGGCAAAGTCACGAAGCTCGACGGCGCTCTACGCGCGCTCATGGGCGAAATGTTCATAGAGAACTTGGTGATCCACACACGTCGCGGCATGGAGGCCGTACTTCGCGACGGCAGGCGTGCAGGCGGGAAGGCGTACGGCTATCAGACCGTGCCCGGCAAGCCGGGCGAGCTTCGGATCGTTGACGAACAGGCCGAAGTTATCCGCCGCATCTTCAAAGAGTACATCGAAGGCCGCACCGTTCGCGACATCGCGGGACGCTTGAACAAAGACAAGATCGCACCGCCTAGCGGATTGCGTTGGAACGCCTCAACGATCCAAGGCAGCGCACAGCGGGGCAACGGCATACTGCAAAACGAAATCTACGTCGGGCAGATCGTCTGGAACAAAGTCGGCATGGTCAAAGACCCGACCACGGGCAAAAGACTGTCGCGTCCCAATCCAGCGTCGAAGCACAAGCGGGTTGCCGCTCCCCATCTTCGTATCGTCAGCGATGACACGTGGGCGGCTGTGCGCGCAAAGCGTCGGGCCATCGTCAAACCGACAATGCACCGCGTGCCGCGCTTGCTGAGTGGACTGCTCCGTTGCCCCGTGTGCGGTGGAGGGATGGGCTCTGTAGGCCTGCACCGTAGCGAGCCGCGCGTTCAGTGCTCGACATACCGCGAGAGCGGTTCGTGTCCGAACAGCCGCATGGTCAACCGCAACAAGATTGAAGCCGCTGTGCTCGACGGACTGCGGGAAGTGCTGAAGGACCCCGGATATTGGAAGCACTATCTGAAGGTCTACAACGATGAACGCCGTCTGCTCGCGAGCGGCGCGGCCAGAGACCGCGCGAAACTCGAACGCCGTGCCGGAGAGATTAAGCGCGAGACTGAACGTCTGGTCGACGCTATCGCCCAAGGTGCACGGACCGACGCGCTCATTCCCCGGCTGAACGCCTTAGAGACTGAGAGGCTGTCAGTCGAAGAGCAGCTCGCCGCTGCGGACGATAAGGGCAAGCCGGTCGCTATCCACCCGGCCGCGATCAAGAACTATATGGACGACGTTGCAGCTATGCGCAGCTCGCTCGACGACGCGGACGCAAGCGAGCGCCCCGAGCTGATCGCTCCGCTGCGGCGGCTGATCCATAGCGTCGTGGTGCACGCGCAACCAGGCGTCAAAGGTGCGTTCGACGTGGAGATTAAAGGGCGCTTGCAGGAACTCTTGGGCGCGCCGTTCGTGAAGCGTTCTGTGGGTGGGGGACCGTTGGTAGCGGGGGAGGGACTCGAACCCCCGACCCCAGGATTATGATTCCCGTGCTCTAACCAGCTGAGCTACCCCGCCACGGCGACGCCGTTGCGGCATGGAAATGCCGCGGCGCGAATGCGCGGCATATAAGGAGTGGGCGGACGGCCTGTCAAGCAAAGCAGGCTGTCGGCCAAGTCCCCTGCCAAGGTGCTGCGAAACGGGGGCTATTTGGGCCGGACGGAGGGATCGCCGCCGGGGCTGCCGGGTGGCGGGATCACCGGTGTATTGCCGCCGTCCGGGGCCGGCGCGTGCATTTCCGGGTCGACCCCCGCGGGCGGGCACAAGACGCCGTCGGAACGCGCGAGCTTGTCGCCGAGCGGCTCGGATCGCTGGCCGGTGGTGGTATCCGGCGTGGCGTTGGGGTTCGCCGGACGTTGCATCGGCGTACAATTCTCGCCGCGTGGCGGCTGGGGCGGCGCGGTCTGCGCCGGGGGTGTCGTCGGCGCAGGCGGGGCCTGTGCGACCACCGCACCCGACACCGCCATCAGCACACCGAAAAAGAGAAGTGACTGGTTCATCCGCATGCAAAGAAAACGGCGGGCGCGCGCGGAGGTTCCGCACCAGCCAAGAGCTCATTCACGATTTGCGGAAGCGGATCAGCGAAAAATGCCCCATCGGCGGCATCGGGCGCCGCTCGGCAAGGGTGACGCCGCCGTGTTTCCTGGCCCAGTTGGCGAGCCGCGCCCATGGAAATTCCGGCCGCCAGCCGAGCCTTCGGGCAAGCGGCGCAAATGCCAGTTCGAACAGGCGCCGCGGCCCGCTTTCGGCGCCGATGTGGTTGACCAGGATCAGCTCGCCGCCAGGCTTCAGCACGCGGATGAAATCATCCAGCGTCGCCTCGGGATCCGGCACCGCCGTGATGACATATTGCGCTACCACCGCGTCGAAGAATGAATCCGGGAACGCGAGGTTCTTGGCGTCCATCACCGCCAGCGTCTCGACATTGGTCAGGCCCAGCGCGCGCACGCGCTGCTGCGCCCGCCGCAGCATCGGCTCGGAAATATCAACACCGCAAAGTCTGGTGCTCCGCGAATAGTCCGCCAGCGACAGCCCGGTGCCGACGCCGACATCGAGCACACGGCCGCCGATCCGGTCGGCTTCCGCGATCGTCGATTGCCGGCCCTGATCGAACACCTTGCCGAACACGAAATCGTAGATCGGCGCCCAGCGCCCATAGGCCTTTTCGACCCCCTCGCGGTCGATATCCGCCGCCATCCCCCTGCCCCGAATTTATGTCAGCGCACGGCCTCGGCGAGAGGCCGCGCCATCGCAGCCACGTTCCTCGCGGCTGCGCTCTTGATGAATCCGCCGCCGAGCACACGCGCCTGGCCGGACGGCGTGTCGTAGAACACGCATGCCTGCCCGGGCGATACGCCCTCTTCACCGGCGACGAGCTCGACCTCGTAGCCCCGATCGGTCCCGCGCAGCCAGGCCGGCTGCGGCGCGCGCGTCGAGCGCACGCGCACGAATAGCTCGATGCCCTCGCCGATGACGCGATCGAGCGCGCCATCGCCGATCCAGTTGACGTCGCGCAAGAGAATGCGATCCATGCGCAGCGCCTCGCGCGGGCCGACGACGACACGGCGGCTCGCCGCATCGAGCCTCACGACATAGAGCGGCGCGCCGGTCGCGATCCCCAGCCCCTTGCGCTGGCCCACGGTGAAATGAACGATGCCCTGGTGCTGGCCGATCACCTTGCCGTCGAGATCGACGATGTCGCCGGGCGCAACCGCGTTCGGCTTCAGGCGGCTGATGATGTCGGTGTAGCGGCCGGTCGGCACGAAGCAGATGTCCTGGCTGTCCTGCTTGTCGGCGATCTCGAGACCGAAGCGGCGCGCGAGTTCGCGAACCTGCGGCTTGGTCATGTCGCCGAGCGGAAAGCGCAAATAGTCGAGCTGCTCGCGCGTGGTCGCGAACAGGAAATAGCTCTGGTCGCGATCGGCGTCGGCGGCACACACCATCGCCCGCGATCCGTCGGCGAGGCGCCGCGAGGCGACATAATGCCCGGTCGCGAGCACGGCGGCACCGAGCTCGCGCGCGGTCGCGAGCAGATCGCGAAACTTGATCGCGCGGTTGCACTCGATGCACGGCACCGGCGTCTCGCCGAGCGCGTAGCTGTCGGCGAAATTGTCGATCACCGATTCGCGGAAACGACTCTCGTAGTCGAGCACGTAATGCGGAATGCCGATCCGCTCGGCGACATTGCGGGCATCGTGGATATCGCGGCCGGCGCAGCAGGCGCCCTTGCGATGGGTCGCGGCGCCGTGGTCGTAAAGCTGCAGCGTGATCCCGACCACGTCGTAGCCTTCCGACTTCAAGAGCGCAGCCGTCACCGAAGAGTCGACGCCGCCGGACATGGCGACCACGACCCTCGTATCCTCGGGACGGCCTTCGAGATCGAGACTGTTGCGCATGAAAGAGGTCATCGATTTCTATCGCGAGCAGCCATTGCCCCCGCGACCAGCGTTAAGAAGCGGACTTTGCCCAGAAGGCTTTGGAGCATCGCCGAAAAAGGCTGATTTGCCTCGTCGGGGCGCAGGAAAAGCCACCCTTTAATATAGGCCGTATCGCCGCGAAGCAATCAACCGTGCTTGGAAGAGATATAGACGGCAAATCTTGCCGCCGGGCAAAAAGCGAACCGCAGCGCCATTGTTCCAAATCCGGCACCATCCTTGTAAGATATTGTAATATAAAGGTCTTTTTTCGCAGACTTGCTGGCCCGCTCCTTGCTGATGGGGAACTGAAGTTCCATCCCGAGGGTCGGTTGTGGTCAAGGTCGCGCAAGAAGCATTGGCAGGCATGTCGTTTCAGGCCAATTCGCCGAGGTCGGCGCGGCCCGATTCCGGCCCCGCGCCCGGAAATGACAGTTTTGCCGCGCTGGTCGACAGCAACACGGCGGCCCGCGACGATCGGCCCGACGACAGTTCCCGTCCTCCGCCGGCACCGGCGCGCCGGAACGATGATCCCGCTCCGGCGGCGGACACGAGGTCGCGCGATGACGGCGCCGGCCCTGACCGCCCTGAGCGAAACGATGTCGATGCGCGCAACGACGCCGGCTCCAGCGGCCGGGCCGACAAGCCCGATCACGCTGATTCGAAGTCCGACACGCCAAAATCCGATTCGGCAAAGTCGTCGAAACCGAAGGACGATGCCCCGGCCAAGGATGATGCCAAGGACGGTGATGAATCCAAGCAGGACGACGGCACCGCTGCAACCACGGTGATCGCCGCGACGGCTTCCGCAGTCGTCGCCAGCCCCGCCAATGCAGCGCCCCCAACACCGCCGGTCTCGGACCCGGCCACCGCTCCGCTCGCGACGGCAGCCGCGGCAATCGCGGCTGTGGCCTCGGTCGCCGGTACAGCTCCCGCAGCGGCCGATGCGGTCAAGGCCGATGCCCAGGCCGAAGCGCAGGCGGACGCCAAAGCCGTAGCCGTTTCCGATAGCGCGGAGGCAGTTGAAGGCACCGCGATCGGCATCGCGCTGTCTGCAGCCGCCCCTTCGCCGACACCGCAGACGAAGGCCACAACCCAGTCAAAGCCGACGCTGACCGCAAAGGACGCCATCCCCACGTCGAGCGCGCAAGACAACGCGACAGACTCCGCGCCGGCCGAAACACCGACTGGCATTGTCCCGGATATCGCCCCGCCAGAAGCGGCCGCCGGCAAGCAGAAAGCCGAGCACGCCTTTGTTGACGCGGTGAAGGCGGACGCCTCAGGCAATTCCGCGCGGACGCCGGCTGCGCACGCCGCAAGCCATGTGGAGTCGGGCGCCGCGAACCCCGCGCAAACGCTGGCCGCTGCATCCGACAACGCTGCGCAGGCGGCCGCCATGATCCAGCCGCAGATGCCATCCACGCCCACAACGCCGTCGGCCAATGCGCAACTGACCGTGACCGCGGCAACAACCCATGGCAACGCGGTGCCGGTCAGCGGCCTCGCGCTGGAGATCGCGGCCTCGGCCAAGAGCGGCAAGAGCCAATTCGAAATCCGGCTCGATCCACCCGAGCTCGGGCGCATCGATGTGCGCATCCATGTCGACAACCATGGCCAGGTGACGTCGCATCTGACCGTCGAGCGGCCGGAAACGCTGCAGATGTTGCGCCAGGACGCCAACCAACTGCAGCGCGCGCTGGACAATGCCGGCCTCTCGACCGGCAATAGCGGATTACAGTTCAGCCTGCGCGACCAGTCGTCGTCGGGGCAGAACGGCGGCAACCAATCCAATCCCAATGCACATCGCCTGATCGTCAGCGAAGAAGACAGCGTGCCGGCGACCGTCGCCGGCCGCAGCTATGGCCGCATGCTCGGCGCGAGCGGCGGCGTCGATATAAGGGTCTAGAAGGAGCGCACCATGGCAACTGACGTATCCATGCCGTCGCCGGTGGTATCGGCACCCGGGACCGGAACGGCCTCGGGCAACAACACGGCGTCAACCCAGACGAAGGGCATCGCCGACAACTTCCAGACCTTCCTGACGCTGCTGACGACGCAATTGCAGAATCAGAACCCGCTCGATCCGCTCGACACCAACCAGTTCACCGCGCAACTCGTGCAGTTCGCCGGCGTCGAGCAGCAACTCAAGATGAACGACCAGTTGAGCTCGATCGTCGCCCTGGAGAAGAGCGCGCAGTCGACGCAGGCGCTGATCTATGTCGGCAACACCGTTGCGGTCGACGGCAGCAAGGCGAATTTCAACGTCTCGGCGACCTGGAACATCAATGCGCCGAAGGAAACCAACGCCACCATCACGATCAGCGACTCGACCGGCCAGACCGCCTATTCCGGCAATTTTTCGCTGAAGACGGGCGGCTCCAGTTTCGTCTGGGATGGCAAGGGCAATGACGGCAGGCAATGGCCGCCAGGCAGCTACACGCTGACCGCGACGGGCAAGGACTCGTCCGGCAACAACGTCGCAATCTCGACCGAAGTCCAGGGCGTGGTCGATTCGGTCGACCTGACCGCCACGCCGCCGCTGCTCTCGATCGGTGGCCAGACCTATACAACCGACCAGATCAAGCGAGTGATCCGCCCGAGCACTGGTAACGGCGGCAATGACTCTGGTTCAGGGTCCGGCGATGGCTCCGGCTCCGATTCCGGCTCGACCTAGAGCTTCGGTTCTGATGGAATCAGAACCGAAGCTCTAGATTCTTTGTTTTGACGCGTTTTCTTCACGCGAACCGGTACCCACTTCGCTCGAAAACGCTCTAGCTGTGGTCTTTCAGGAGGTTGTCCATCTGGTCCGAACCGAGGAAGCTGAGGTTGCGAAGCTTCAGTGTTCCCCGGAGCGACCAGATGAACAGCCACAAGAATGCGCGTTTGACGCCCAAAGGTCGAGAGGCGATGGTACGCAGCGTGGTGGAGGGTGGGCCAGGCCGACGCGGCCTACCAGTTCAACACGACACCGAAGACGGTCGCCAAATGGGTCGAGCGGTTCCGCGCCGAAGGTGTGAATGGGTTGCGCGACCGTTCCTCAAGGCCCCTTTCATTGCCAGGCCAAACAGCGCCCGCCACATGCACGATGATCGAGGCGTTGCGCCGGCAGCGCCACACCGGCAAGCAGATCGCCGCCGAGGTCGGTGTCTCGGCGGCGACCGTCAGCCGCGTCCTGCGGCGGCTGGGATTGAACCGGATGCGCGACCTGGCGCCGGCCGAGCCGGCCCGGCGCTATGAACGCGCCGCGCCCGGCGAAATGATCCACCTCGATATCAAGAAGCTCGGCCGTTTCGCGCATGTCGGCCACCGCATCACCGGCGATCGCACCGGCCAGAGCAACCGCCGCGGCGTCGGCTGGGAGTTCGTCCACGTCTGCATCGACGACCACTCCCGCATCGCCTTCTCCGAGATCAAGCCCGACGAGACGGCCGACAGCGCCGTTCCCTTTCTCAAGGCGGCGGTGGCTTATTACAAAAGCCTCGGCGTCACCGTCACCCGCGTCATGACCGACAACGGCAGCTGCTACAAGGCCTTCGCCTTTCGCGATGCGTGCCGGGACCTCGGCCTCAAGCACATCCGCACCAAGCCCTACACGCCCAAAACCAACGGCAAGGCCGAGCGCTTCATCCAGACCGCGCTCCGCGAATGGGCTTATGCCCAAGCCTATCCCACCTCCGACCGTCGTGCCGACGAGCTTCCGATCTGGCTGCACCAATACAACTGGCATCGGCCTCACGGCGGGATAAAATCTCAAACACCGATCAGCAGACTCGGTCTCACCGAGGACAACCTCTTGAGGCTCCACAGCTAGAGCGTGATGACTTTTCTTCGAATCGTCATCCCGCTCTAGCTCTTTGTTTGAGCATGATCTTTTTCGGAAAACCGGTCTCCACTTTTCCGGATCATGCCCTAGTCCGCCGCGATGGCGGCGATGAAAAGCGCGCAGGCCGCCGTGGAGGCCACCGTCCGCACGTGATTCCAGAATGTCCATTCCTTGAGATACCGCGCCCATATCGAAGCTGCCTCAGTGCTAGCCGGATCGGCCGCGGCCAGCGCATTGTTGAGCGGCACGTTGAAGATCATCGTCACGACGAACATGCCGACGACGTAGAGCACCCCGCCGGCGAGCATCGCCGCCGCGCCGGGCTCGCCCAGGCGGAAGACCGCAAGGGCGGCGAGGATCGCGCTCACCAGCGTCGTGCCGAGGAAGAGCGGCATGAACGGCGAGCGGACGATGTCGACATTGATCGCATTCATGGCCGCAATGCCGGATGCCCGCTCGATGCGGCCGAGTGCCCTCATCACGAAGGTCGAGAACGCAAAATAGAGCCCGGCAAGCAGGCCACAGCCGATCGCCGCGAACCAGAGCAGGATCGGCACTACAATCTCGCCCACGGGCGACCTCGCTTCCGCTGGGTTGTGATTCGGCCCCCACCAAGCGCCCGTCGGCTCCGGCCTGGCCGCTTTTCCCACACTGGCACAGGTGCCGGGACGGAGCCACCTTACCGGCATTTCCAACGCGATTCGTATTGCAGGATTGTGCTTAGGCAAATTTTAAGCCGACACGCGTAGGTTGGCAGAGTGAGTTCAGTGGTCGAGAGTTTGTGAGTACGCCATGACAGAACCCCATCGCCCGAGGGTGAAATACGTCATCGGGCCTGACGGCAGTCCGCTAACCATTGCCGACTTGCCCGCGCCCGGTACAAAACGGTGGGTCATTCGCCGGAAGGCTGAAGTTGTTGCCGCAGTGCGCGGCGGTCTGCTCTCCCTGGAGGAAGCTTGCAGCCGCTACACGCTGACGGTCGACGAATTCCTTTCCTGGCAATTTTCCATCGATCAGCACGGCTTGGCCGGGCTGCGCACCACCCGGATCCAGCAATATCGACAGTAAGCCCTCGAAACCAATCGAATTTGATGAAAACCGGCCTCGCTTTGCGAAGCCGGTTTTTTTCATGTCCTACTTTCTGCCGCGGTTCTTAACCGTCGTTAACCGGATGGAAACCATACCCTAGGCAATAATTGCCCAGTCGGACCCTCCGAGGGCCGAATCCCCTGGGGGCGGTTGGTGCAAAGTCTGGTTGCTTTCCTGAAGGGCCTGGGCGCGGCCCGGTTGGCGGCGATGGTGGCGGTCACCGCCGCGCTCATCGGCTTCTTCGCCTTCGTCATCTTGCGCGTCACCACGCCGCAACTGACGACCCTGTTCACCGATTTGAGCGTCGAGGACTCCTCCGCGATCGTCAAGGAGCTCGAGCGGCAGGCGATCCCGTTCGAGCTGCGCAATGACGGCACCGTCATCATGGTGCCAAAGGACAAGGTCACGCGCCTGCGCATGAAGCTCGCCGAGGGCGGCATGCCCAAGGGCGGCGGCGTCGGCTACGAGATATTCGACAAGTCGGACGCGCTCGGCACCACGAGCTTCGTTCAGAACATCAACCATCTGCGCGCCCTGGAAGGCGAGCTCGCCCGCACCATCCGCGCCATCGACCGCATCCAGGCCGCCCGCGTGCACCTGGTGCTGCCGGAGCGGCCGCTGTTCTCGCGCGAGACGCCCGAGCCGTCCGCTTCCATCGTGGTGCGGGTGCGCGGCACCCTCGAACCGCAGCAGATCCGCGCCATCCGCCACGTGGTCGCCTCCGCCGTCAACGGGCTGAAGCCGCAGCGGGTCTCGATCGTCGACGAGGCCGGCCAATTGCTCGCCGACGGCGCCACCAGCGATGCCGACAACGCCGTCGGCGACGAGCGCCGCGCCGCCTTCGAGAAGCGGATGCGCAAGCAGGTCGAGGACATCGTGTCCTCCGTGGTCGGCCAGGGCCGCGCCCGCGTCCAGCTCTCCGCCGATTTCGACTACAACAAGATCACCCAGACCTCCGACAAGTTCGACCCCGAAGGGCGCGTGCTGCGCTCGAGCCAGACCCGGGAGGAATCCAGCCTCTCCGCCGACAATAGCGGCCAGGTCACGGTCAACAACGAGCTGCCCGGCAACCAGAACCAGGACAATGCCACGCGCGCCCGCGACCAGAGCAAGAAGAGCGAGGAGACCAACAATTACGAGATCTCCCGCACCACCAAGACCGAGGTGACCGAAGCCGGCCGCGTCAACCGCATCTCGGTCGCCGTCCTCGTCGACGGCAGCTACGCCAAGAACGAAAAGGGCGAGATGGTCTACCAGGACCGTCCCAAGGAGCAGCTCGACCGCATCGCCGCCCTGGTGCGCTCGGCGATCGGTTTCGACCAGAAGCGCGGCGATCAGGTCGAGGTCGTCAACCTGCGCTTTGCCGAGGGCCCCTCGGTCGCCCCGCTCAACGAGCCCACCGGCCTCCTCGGCATGCTGCAGTTCACCAAGGACGACGTGATGTATGTGATCGAGCTCGGCGTGATGATGCTGCTTGGCCTGGTCGTGCTGTTCATGGTGATCCGCCCGCTCGTGAAGCGCATCCTGGCCAACGAGGTCGTACCCGGCCGCGCCGAGGCCTCGGTGCCCGCGCTGGCCGACGCCAGCGCGCAGGCCGGCAGCGAAGGCGGACAGGGTCAGGCGCTCCTGACCGGCGGCGGCGCCGCGCACATGATCGACGTCGCCCAGATCCAGGGCCAGGTCCATGCCCAGGCCGTGAACCGCGTGGGCGAACTGGCCGAACGCAATCCGAACGAAACCGTCTCCATTGTTCGCCAATGGCTGACCGAGCCTGCGGAGACCTGAGATGGCCAGCGTCCCGCAAACCGCAAACGCCAACGACATCACAAGCGTCATCTCGACGCTGTCGAGCCGCCAGGGCGACCGTCCGAAGAGCAAGCCGATCTCCGGCCCGAAGCGCGCGGCGATCCTGATGCTGGCGCTCGGCGAAAAATACGGCGGCAAGGTTTGGTCGCTGCTCGACGACGACGAGGTGCGCGAATTGTCGATGGCGATGTCAACGCTGGGCACCGTGGAAGCCGACGTGGTCGAGGACCTTTTGCTCGAATTCGTCTCGCGGATGTCGGCCTCGGGCGCACTGATGGGCAATTTCGACGCTACCGAGCGGCTCTTACAGCAATATCTGCCGGCCGACCGCGTCTCCGGCATCATGGACGAGATCCGCGGGCCAGCGGGCCGCAACATGTGGGAGAAGCTCTCCAACGTCCAGGAAGAGGTGCTCGCCAATTACCTCAAGAATGAATATCCGCAGACCATCGCCGTGGTACTGTCGAAGCTGAAGTCCGAGCACGCCGCGCGCGTGCTGGCGATCCTGCCCGAGGACATCGCGCTCGATGTCGTCGGCCGCATGCTGCGGATGGAGGCGGTGCAGAAGGAAGTGATCGAGCGCGTCGAGCAGACGCTGCGCACCGAGTTCATGTCGAATCTGTCACAGACCCGCCGCCGCGACGCCCACGAGGTGATGGCCGAGATCTTCAACAATTTCGACCGCCAGACCGAAACGCGCTTCATCACCTCGCTGGAAGAGGAAAACCGCGAATCCGCCGAACGCATCAAGGCGCTGATGTTCACCTTCGACGACCTGGTCAAGCTCGATTCCGGCTCGGCCCAGACGTTGATGCGCCATGTCGACAAGGAGAAGCTCGGCATCGCGCTGAAGAGCGCCAATGAGGAGGTCCGCAACTTCTTCCTGGGCAACATGTCCTCGCGCGCCGGCAAGATGCTGATGGATGACATGGCGGCGATGGGACCGGTGCGCCTGCGCGACGTCGACGAGGCGCAGGCGCTGCTCGTCAATCTCGCCAAGGATCTCGCCGCCAAGGGCGAGATCATGCTGACCAAGAATCGTGCCGACGACGAACTGGTGTACTGATGGCCGCGCCCGCAAAATTCCTGTTCGATACCGACTTCTCGGCGCCCGCCAAGTCGCGCGAGCGTGCCGCAACCGCCGCCGAGATCGCCCAGAAGGTCGCGGAAGCCGAGGCGCGCGCCTATCGCAACGGCTACGATGCCGCCCAGCGCGAGGCGAAGGTGGAGAGCGACCGCCGCGCCGCGCTCGCGCTGGAAGAGATCGCGCTCGCGATCAAGAACATCGCGTCACGCTTTTCCGGCATCGAAGCGCGGATGGAGACCGAAGCCGTCGACGTCGCGGTCTCGGTCGCGCGCAAATTGTGCGGCGAAATGATCGCGCGCGAACCGCTTGGCGAGATCACGGCGCTGGTCTCCGACTGCTTCTCGCATCTGGTCTCGACCCCTCACATCGTCGTCCGCATCAATGATGCGCTCTACGAGGGCGCGCGCGAAAAGATCGAGCGGCTGGCCACACAGAGCGGATTTCAGGGCCGCCTCGTGATCCTGGCCGAGCCGACAATCGCGACCGGCGACTGCAGGATCGAATGGGCCGACGGCGGCATCGTGCTGGAACGCGCGACGATCGAAGCCAAGATCAACGAACTTGTCGGACGCTACATGGCGTCCCGTGACCAACGGCCATGAGGATTGAGCCAAAGGATCGACGATGAGTGACACCGACACACATGTCCCGCTCCCCGACCTCAACTCGGCGGACGCGCCAAGGGACGACGATGTGGGCTATAACGAGGACGAACACGCTTCGCGCATCGCCTCCGACCTGGAAGCCGTCTTCGACGTGCCGGTGCAGGTCTCGGCCGTGCTCGGCCGCTCCAAGATGGATGTCGGCCAGCTCCTGAAGCTCGGCCCTGGCACCGTGCTCGAACTCGACCGCCGGGTCGGCGAAGCCATCGACATCTACGTCAACAACCGCCTGGTGGCGCGCGGCGAAGTGGTACTGGTCGAAGACAAGCTCGGCGTGACCATGACCGAAATCATCAAGACAGAGCGTAGCTAGAGCATGATCCGGAAAAGTGGACACCGGTTTTCCGAAGAGATCATGCTCAAGTAGTCACTTTTAACGGATGCGCGCGCGACGGACGCGCGGGAGACAGGAGACACTCATGCGGCTTCTCATCGTCGGCACCCTGAGGGGGCAGCTCACGACCGCCACCAAGATCGCGATGGACAACGGCGCCTCCGTGACGCACGCGGAAGGCAACGAGCAGGCGATGGCGGTGTTGCGCAGCGGCAAGGGCGCCGACCTGCTGCTGGTCGATGTCGCCCTCGACATCCGCGACCTTGTGATGCGATTGGAAGCCGAGCACATCCACGTGCCGATCGTCGCCTGCGGCATCTCCAACGATGCCCGCGCCGCGGTGGCGGCGATCCGCGCCGGCGCCAAGGAATACATCCCGCTGCCGCCCGAGCCGGAGCTGATCGCCGCCGTGCTCGCCGCGGTCGCAAATGACTCCCGCGACCTCGTCTACCGCGACGAGGCGATGGGCAAGGTGATCAAGCTGGCGCAGCAGATCGCGGGCTCGGACGCCTCCGTGATGATCACCGGCGAATCCGGTACCGGCAAGGAGGTGCTGGCGCGCTACGTGCATTCCCGCTCGGCACGCGCCAAGCGTCCCTTCATCTCGATCAATTGCGCGGCGATCCCCGAGCATCTCCTGGAATCCGAACTGTTCGGCCACGAGAAGGGCGCGTTCACCGGCGCAATCGCTCGCCGCATCGGCAAGTTCGAGGAAGCGACCGGCGGCACGCTGTTGCTCGATGAAATCTCGGAAATGGACGTGCGGCTGCAGTCGAAATTGCTGCGCGCGATCCAGGAGCGCGTGATCGACCGCGTCGGCGGCACCAAGCCGGTGCCGGTCGACATCCGCATCATCGCGACCTCGAACCGCAATCTCGCGGACGCCGTGCGCGCCGGCACCTTCCGCGAGGACCTCTTGTTCCGCCTCAATGTCGTCAACCTGAAGATCCCGCCGCTGCGCGACCGGCCGGCCGACATCCTCGAACTGGCGCAGCATTTCGCGAAGAAATACGCCGAGGCCAACGGCGTGCCGGCGCGGCCGCTGTCGGCCGAGGCACGGCGGGTGCTGACCACGAACCGCTGGCCGGGCAATGTCCGCGAGCTCGAAAACACCATCCACCGCTCCGTGCTGATGGCGCAGGGCGACGAGATCGGCCCCGAGGCCATCCTGACCCCTGACGGCGACCGCCTCGACCTCGCCAAAACAGCGCCGGCGGTCGCTCACGCCACCCTCGCCGCCGAGCAGGTGACGCGCGCGCTGGTCGGCCGCACGGTCGCTGACGTCGAGCGCGACCTGATCCTGGAGACGCTGAAGCACTGCCTCGGCAACCGCACCCATGCCGCCAACATCCTCGGCATCTCGATCCGCACGCTGCGCAACAAGCTCAACGAATATGCCGATGGCGGCCTGCCGATCCCGCCGGCTGGATCTGGCACCCCCGACTACCAGCGATTGGCGACGACGGGGTAGTCGTCATCACCGTCATTGCGAGCGAAGCGAAGCAATCCATCGTGCCACACGCGGAGACATGGATTGCTTCGCTGCGCTCGCAATGACGGCGTGATGCGACTGCGTTCGCATCGCAATGACGCCTGGAGCTACGAATAACTCGGCGCGTCGGGCTTTCGGAAAATGTGAATGGGGTCGCCGGGCGTAAAGTCACGCCCGGTGAAGGCGACATAGGCATAGAGCGCGAGATAGGCGATCGCGAGCGCACCGATGCCGTAGAAGACCCAGGTTGCAAGACGTTTCATCAAGCCCATGACGCGCTTCGTTCCTTCCGGCAATAGATAAAGACCGACGCCTTCTATTGCGCGAGGAGACAAAACGCCACGGCTGGCGACATCGTTCCCGGAACAAGTAGCCCGGGTGAAGCGCAAGCGTAACCCGGGACCGCTCCCGATCGCCGACGCAAAGCCCCGGGTTGCGCGTTCCGCACCACCCGGGCTACGAGCTGATGTCAGCGCAGATGCACGCCGCGTGTGGGCACGCTGACGTCGGCCAGCTTGGCCGCATCCTCATCTTGATCGACGGCGACATAGCGGCCCTGCCAATAGGCGAGCGCCGCGGTGCGCGAGGAGACCTGCACATCGAGCACGCGCCCGATGACGATCGCATGCGAATGGCGCTCCAGGATGTCCTCGACCTCGCAATCGATCGCCGCCAGCGCGCCGACCAGAAGCGGCACGCCGGAGGCACGTGTCGTCCACTCCGCGCCGGCGAAGCGCTCGGCGCCTTTCAGCCCGCCTTTGCCAGTGAAGCGCTCGGCGATCTCGACCTGGTCCGAGCTCAAGATGTTCACGCCGAAAACGCCGTGGCGCTTGACCAGCGGCCAAGACGATGCGGCGCGATTGAGGCTCACGATCAGCGAGGCTGGCTCGACCGACAATGAGGAGACGGAGGTCACCGTCATCCCGGAGATGTCCTTGCCGCGCCCCGCCGTGATGACGCTGACCCCGCCGGTCAGATGGCGCATGGCGCCGCGAAACTCGTCGGAGGTGACCACGGGATCGATCGCGATGTCGCGGACGGCGGGGTTCATGCGGGCCTCACAGATCATCGGAACTGTCTTCGGTGCCTTCCAGCAGATTCTTCAGGATCGCGCCCTCGAGTGCCGCGAGTTCGGCCGAGCCGCGCTCGCGCGGGCGCGCGATGTCGACATTGAAATCGTGCGCGATGCGGCCGTTTTCAATGACCAGCACCCGGTCGGCCAGCGCCACCGCTTCCGAGACGTCATGCGTCACCAGGATCGCGGTGAAGCCCTGATCGCGCCAGACCTGCTCGAGCAGCCGCTGCATCGAGATCCGCGTCAGCGCGTCCAGCGCGCCGAGCGGCTCGTCGAACGCGAGCACCCGGGGCTGGCTGACCAGCGCGCGGGCCAGCGCGACGCGCTGTTTCTGGCCGCCCGAGAGCACCGAAGGCCATTGCCCGCGCTTGTCGCCGAGACCGACCTCGACCAGCGCCTTCTCGGCGCGCGCCTGCGCATCCGCGGACGACCGTTCGCGCCCAAGGCCGACTTCGACATTCGACAGCACGCGCGCCCAGGGCAGGAGCCGCGGCTCCTGGAACATCACGCGGATATCCTCGGCGCGCGCCTGCTCGCCGAAACTGATGCTGCCGGCAGTCGGCTTCTCCAGCCCCGCGATCAGCCGCAACAATGTGCTCTTGCCGCAGCCGCTGCGGCCGACGATCGCGACGGACTGGCCGGCAGGAATGTGCAGGTCGATTCCGCGCAGCACCTCATTGTCGCCGAACGATTTGCGCAAGCCGCGGATGGTCAGTGACAGCCCGCGCGACGGCACGTCGGGAGCACGGCGAAATTGGCGCGCCTCCTCGACAAAATCCTCGCGCGCGACGGCCTCAGCACCGAGCGGGCGAAAACGAAGGACTTCCTGCATGTCTGTTCCTTAATTCCTCAATGTTTCTGGAAGGCCGGGTGCCAGGACAGCGTCAGCCGCTCCAACGCGCGCGATGCGCTGTCGGCAAGCTTACCAAGCAGGGCGTAGATCAGGATCGAGAGCACGACGACATCGATCAGCATGAATTCGCGCGCCTGCATCGCCATGTAGCCGAGCCCCGAGGACGCCGCGATGGTCTCGGCCACGATCAAGGTCAGCCACATGATGCCGAGCGCAAAGCGCAGGCCCACGAAGATCGACGGCAGCGCACCAGGGAAGATCACCCGGCGGAACAATTCGCCGTCCGTCATGCCATAGATGCGGCCCATCTCGATCAGTTGCGGATCGACGGTGCGGATGCCGTGCAGCGTGTTGAGATAGATCGGGAAGAATACGCCGAGCGCGACCAGGAACAGTTTTGCCGACTCGTCGATCCCGAACCACAGGATGACCAGCGGGATCAACGCCAGATGCGGAATGTTGCGCACCATCTGCAGCGTGGTGTCGGTCAGTTTCGCGGAGAGCTGCGACAGGCCGTTGGCGAGGCCGAAGGCAAAGCCGATGCCGCCGCCGATCAGAAAGCCGATGCTGGCGCGCCAGAAGCTGACCCAGATGTTGCGGATCAGTTCGCCTGACAACAAGAGCTTCCATCCTGCCAGCGCGACGTCGGTCGGCGCCGGCAGCACGCGCGCGGGCACAAAGCCGGTGACGCAGGCGAGCTGCCAGATCAGGATGATGGCGAGCGGCACGATCCAGGGGATCAGGCCGTCGGCCCGCGGCAATTTGGGCGCGCGGACGCGCGGGAGGCTGTCGATGAGGCTCATGACTCCGATACCTGCTTTTGCGGCCGATAGTCGTTGCCGATGGTCTCGCCGAACGGCCCGGTGTTGACGCGGATCGGCGTCACGTTGTCCGACCGCTCGAGCGCGAGCAGCGGGAACACCAATTCGGCGAAGCGATAGGCTTCTTCGAGATGCGGGTAGCCCGACATGATGAAGGTATCGATGCCGAGGTCCTGATACTCCTTGATCCGCGCCGCCACCGTCTGGGCATCGCCGACCAGCGCTGTGCCCGCGCCGCCACGCACCAGGCCGACGCCAGCCCAGAGATTGGGGCTGATCTCGAGCTTGTCGCGGCGGCCGCCATGCAGCTCTGCCATGCGCTGCTGGCCGACCGAGTCCATGCGCGAGAAAATCTTCTGCGCCGCCGCCACCGTGTCGTCGGTGACGTACTGGATCAACTCGTCCGCGGCCTTCCAGGCTTCCGCATTGGTCTCGCGTACGATCACGTGCAGGCGGATGCCGAAGGAGATCTTCCGGCCGCGCTTGTCGGCAACCGCCTTCACGCGCGCGATCTTCTCCGCAACCTGCTCCGGCGGCTCGCCCCAGGTGAGATATTTGTCGACAGTATCCACCGCGACATCAATGCCGGCGTCCGAGGAACCACCGAAATAGAGCGGCGGCCGCGGCGACTGGACCGGCTGGAACAGCAGCCGTCCATCCTCGATGCGGATGTGCTTGCCCTCGACATTGACGGTCTTGCCGGCGAGCAGGTCGCTATAGACGTTGAGGAACTCGCGCGTCACCTCGTAGCGCTCGTCGTGCGCCAGGAAGATACCATCGCCCTTGTTCTCGACGGGATCGCCGCCGGTGACGACGTTGATCAGGAGCCGTCCGTTCGAGAGCCGGTCCAGCGTCGCGGTCATGCGGGCGGCGACGGCAGGCGACTGCAGGCCGGGCCGCACTGCCACCAGATAGCGCAGCCGCTCGGTCTGCGGCGCGACCGCGGAAGCGACCACCCAGGAGTCCTCGCAGCTTCGCCCGGTCGGCAACAGCACGCCGTAATAGCCGAGCTGATCGGCGGCCTGCGCGATCTGGCGCAGATAGTTGAAGTTCACCTCGCGTCCGCCGATGGAGGTGCCGAGATAACGGCCGTCGCCATGGGTCGGCAGGAACCAGAGGATGTTGGCGTTGGGTTGTTTAGTCACGATCCGGACCTCCGCGCGACGTCTGAAATCTTGATGGCTTTCGGCAACAGGCCGAGGGCAAAGAACGTGTCCGCCACCTGCTGCTGGTCGGCGATCACGGAATCGGTGAGCGGCTTGATGCCGTAGGACTGGCGCTTCAACGCAACCTCGACCACCGGCACCGAAAGGCCGATCGACGGCGCGAGCTGCTCGGCAACCGCATGGATGTCGCCCTTGGCCCAGTCATCGACCTCGCTCAGTTGCGCGAGCACGAGATCGACGATCTTCGCATCGCTCTCCAGGAACTTCTTCGAGGAAAAGTAGAATTGGTAGTTCGAGACGATGCCGGTGCCGTCGGCGAGCGTGCGCGCGCCGGTCGCAGCTTCCGCCGCGGCCTGGAACGGATCCCAGATCACCCAGGCATCGACCGCGCCGCGCTCGAAGGCCGCGCGCGCATCGGCGGGCGCGAGAAACGCCGGCTCGATCTCGGAATATTTGACGCCGGCTTTCTCCAGGGCCTTCACCAGGAGATAGTGGACGTTCGAGCCCTTGTTCAGCGCGACCTTCTTGCCCTTGAGGTCGGCGACCGACTTCAGCAGGCTGTCCTTCGGCACCAGGATCGCCTCGCCTTTCGGCGCCGGCGGCTCATAGGCGACATATTGGATGGGCGCACCGGCCGCCTGCGCGAAGATCGGCGGTGCTTCGCCGGTGTTGCCGAAATCGATCGCGCCGACATTGAGCGCTTCGAGCAGCGGCGGGCCGGACGGGAATTCGGTCCACGCCACCTTGTAGCCGATCGCTTTTAATTTCTCCTCGAGCGTGCCCTTGCTCTTGAGCAGGACCAGCTTGCCGTATTTCTGGAAGCCGATGCGGACGGTCTTCTCCTGTCCGTACGACGCACTGACGGCGGCGGCGACGATGCTGACTGATAGCACCGCGCTGGTGATCCAGCGTTGAATGATACGTCGCATAATGACCTCTGCTTGGAAATGAACTCAGCTCTGGGGATTGCGCCAGACGATGTCGCGGATCGCGATCTCTTTCGGGATCAGCCCGAGCTTGAAGAAGCGGTCGGCCACGCCCTGCTGGGTCGCAACGATATCGTCGGTGACGGGTCCGATCCTGAACGCGGCCCGATTGGCGGCGATGGTCTGGATATCCAGCGGGATTCCGGTGACGGTGCTCAGCGATTTCGCGACCTCGTCGCAGTGCGCCTCGGCCCAATTCGCCGTTGACGCGAGGACGTCGATAATCTGTTGCAGCACAGGTCCGTGATTCCTCGCGAAGTCACGGTTGGCGATGAAGAACGAGTTGGTCTTGGTGATCTCATGGGCGTTGACCAGGATGCGGCCGTTCTGCTTGGTCTCGCCGATCGCGAAATAAGGATCCCAGATCGCCCAGGCGTCGATGCTGCCATTGGCGAACGCCGGTCCCGCGTCGGGCGGCGTCAGATAGACCGGGGTGATGTCGCTATAAATGAGGCCGGCCTTTTCCAGCGTCTGCACCACGATGTTGTGGGCGCTGGAACCCTTGGTGAAGCCGAGGCGCTTGCCCTTGAGATCGGCGATCGTGCGGATGGCCGAATTCTGCGGCACCAGGATGCCCTGGCCGTTCGTAATGGGCTGGCCGGCGGCATAAACGATCGCCGCACCGGCAGCTTGCGCAAACACCGGCGGCGAGTCGCCGACCGCACCGAAATCGACGCTGCCGACGTTCATGGCTTCCATCATCGGCGGACCCGACGAGAACTCGACCCATTTCACCTCGATGCCGGCCGACTTGAAATGATCTTCCAAAGTCGCGCGCTGCCGCGCGATAACCAACACGCCGTTCTTCTGATAGCCGATACGAATTTCCTTCACCGCCGCTTCGGCCCGCGCGCGCAACGGCAGCGCAGCGACGGCTGCAGAGCCGAGCGACAACTTGAGGAACTCGCGGCGCTTCATCACAAAATTCTCCTGACGATCGAGCGCGTTATCGGCGCGCTATCATGCGACGTGAGGGAATGATGGGGGGCGCGAATGAGGCTGTCGAGGACCCCGAAAAAATAGCGATGCCCGCACTGCCATGCGGGCACCGGACGCGCGGTTTCTTTTAAGGCGCAGATTGTGCGTAGCGAAATATTTTCTTCACGAAATCATGATGCGAGCAGCAGCTCTCCGCTGTCATCGTCCGCGAAGGCGGACGATCCAGTAACCACCAGCGCCGGAGCATTGGCCGAGATGCCGCGGAGTGCTGGATGCCCGCCGGAGCCTGTCATCGGGCGGCGCTTCGCGCCGACCCGTTGGCGGGCATGACGGGGGAGCTGCCTAGAATCTCGTCAGCCGCTCGCTGCTGCTGCTTTCTCCGCCTGCGAACCAGGGTTGATCGACAGTTTGCCGTAACGATCCCTAAACGCTTCGGTGTCGATTTCCTCGAGCTTGATCTCGCCGCTCATCACGCCTTGCTTCCACGCATCGTGTTCGGGATCGTGCTGGAACTCCGGCAGCACTTCCCTGGCGAACAATTCGAGCGATTCGCAGATGTGTTCATGCGTGTTCTTGCCGGCTTGATTGAGCAGGATCACCTGGTCGATGTGCGAGGTGCGGAAGCGGCGCAGCTTCTTGCGGATGGTTTCAGGCGATCCGATCAGACCGCCGCGCAATGCAGCTTCCTGCGCTTCCGGATTGTCGCGCTTCCACCTGTTGTACTCGTCCCACATGTTGACGGTGCCGGGCGCCGGCCGCTGCCGGTTCTGCGACGCGCCATAATAGCGCAGCGCGAACTGGAAGAAGGTGGCGCCGTCGGCGCGGGCGCGCGCCTCCTCGTCCGTCTTGGCGCACATGAAGAACGACACCAGCGCCATGTTCGGATTGATCCGGTAGTCGGCGAGCTTCTTCAGCCGCTTGGTGATCGCATTGTAATAGGCATGCACCCAGGCATGCGCCGCGTCCGCGCTGACGAACTGAAAGCCGAGCGCGCCGAAGCCGTGCTGCCCGGCGCGCTCGATGGTCGGCAATTGCGAGCACGCCATCCAGAGCGGCGGATGCGGCTTCTGCACCGGCTTCGGCACCACGTTGCGCAGGGGGATGTGGAAATATTTGCCGTGATGCTCGGCGCCGACCTTGGTGAACATCGGGAAGATCGCCGCGACAGCCTCTTCGAACACCTCCCGCTTGGTCTCCATGTCGCGGCCGAACGGCGTCAGTTCGGTGATCGAGGCGCTCTCGCCCATGCCGAACTCGCAACGGCCGTTACTGAGGAGATCGAGGACTGCCACCCGCTCGGCGACACGCGCGGGATGGTTGGTCGTGAGCTGCAGGATGCCGTGCCCGAGCCGGATGTTCCGGGTGCGCTGGCTTGCCGCAGCCAGGAACGATTCCGGCGCCGGCGAGTGCGAGTACTCCTCGAGGAAATGATGTTCCACGACCCAGGCATAGTCGTAGCCGAGCCGGTCGGCGGTCTCGAGCTGCGTCAATGCGTCCTGGTAGAGCTTGAGTTCGTCGCGCTCGTTCCATGGACGCGGCAGTTGCAGCTCGTAGAAGATGCCGAATTTCATGGCGTCGCTCCCGTACGTCTTGTTGTTTGCCTCAGTGTATTGCCGGGGCGCGCGAAGTCCAGCCTATGCCAATTCCGGATGGCGGAACATGCGCACTGCAACCAAACAGTAACCTTGCCGGTTGCCGCGCCGCCGAATCCGCTTCGCCCGTATACAATGTTGGCGCGCATTGATTTAGATCAGTGCAAAAATGTCCCGGTGACATTACTACGTTAGGAAGGCAACGAGGCCTTCCCCCACACAATCTGAATTGAAGCGAGACGACGTATGTCGGCAACCAGCGACGATGCGAGCGCGAGGCCGCGCCGTAGGCGCATGGAGATCTTCGCGTTTCTTTTTCTTACGGCAATTGTGATGCCTGCTTTGGCCGTGGCCACGGTGGGCAGCTACGGCCTTGCTGTGTGGATCTATCAGATGATCGCGGGCCCGCCGGGCCCTCCCCCGCCACATTGATCAGCCGACCACTCAAGGAACAGCCGCCATGATCAGAGCTCAGACTACCATCGATCGCCGAGCGCTCATCACGGGCCGCGTCCTGCAAACCGACCCTGTCGTGCCGCCGCCCGGCGGCGAGATCGCCAGCATCCTCGTGCAGACCCGGCCTGACCGGCTCGATGCCACCGAAGCTGCGATCACGGCGCTGCGCGGCTGCGAGATTTACGGTCGCGATGAGAAGGGAAAGCTCGTGGTCGTCGTGGATGCGCCCGACGCGGGCTCGCTCGGCGCGACCCTCAACACGATTTCCGCACTACCTAACGTCTATTCCGCCTCGCTCGTGTTCCACGCCGTCGATCCGGGTGCTGCCTGATGTCGCGCGATCGAAGGCCCCTCAACCAAAGGGAAGGAAACACCATGACCGCCTCCAAGCTGGATCGCCGTCAGGTCCTGAAACTGGAAGCCGCCGCGATGGCGGCGCTCGCCGGAGGCATGCCGGTTGCGGCAGGTGCCGCCAACCTCGTCACCGAGCGCGCCGACAGCGAACTGAAGTGGGACAAGGCGCCGTGCCGCTTCTGCGGCACCGGCTGCAGCGTGATGGTCGCGACCAAGGACAACCGCGTCGTCGCCACCCATGGCGACATCAAGTCGGAGGTCAACCGCGGCCTGAACTGCGTGAAGGGCTATTTCCTCTCCAAGATCATGTACGGCCATGATCGCCTGACCAAGCCGATGCTGCGCAAGAAGGGCGGCAAGTACGACAAGAACGGCGATTTCACCGAAGTGTCATGGGACGAGGCCTTCGATGTGATGTCGGAGAAATTCAAGGCCGCGCTGAAGAAGCGCGGGCCTGATGGCATCGGCATGTTCGGCTCGGGCCAGTGGACGATCTTCGAAGGCTATGCGGCATCAAAGCTGTTCAAGGCCGGCTTCCGTTCCAACAATATCGATCCCAATGCGCGGCATTGCATGGCCTCCGCCGCCGTCGGTTTCATGCGCACTTTCGGCATCGACGAGCCGATGGGCTGCTATGACGACATCGAGGCCGCCGACGCCTTCGTGCTGTGGGGCTCGAACATGGCCGAGATGCACCCGATCCTGTGGACCCGGGTCGCCGATCGTCGCCTCTCAGCGCCACATGTGCGCGTCGCCGTGCTTTCCACCTTCGAGCACCGCTCGTTCGACCTCGCCGACATCGGACTGGTGTTCAAGCCGCAGACCGATCTCTATCTGCTGAACGCGATCGCCAACCACATCGTCAAGACCGGACGGGTCAACAAGGATTTCGTCAACAGGCACACGCTGTTCAAGCGCGGCCAGACCGATATCGGCTACGGCCTGCGGCCCGACCACCCGCTGGAGAAGAAGGCGACCGGCCGCGCCAAGGCCAACGATGCCCAGGACATGAGCTATGACGAATACGTCAAGTTCCTCTCCGACTACACGCTGGAGAAGGCGGCCGACATGGCTGGCGTCCCGCTCAACCGGCTGGAAGCACTCGCCGAGCTCTATGCCGATCCGAAGGTCAAGGTCACAAGCTTCTGGACCATGGGCTTCAACCAGCACACCCGCGGTGTCTGGTGCAACAACCTCGTCTACAACATCCACCTCCTGACCGGAAAAATCTCCGAACCCGGCAACAGCCCGTTCTCGCTGACCGGTCAGCCGTCCGCCTGCGGCACCGCGCGCGAGGTCGGCACCTTCTCGCACCGCCTGCCGGCCGACATGGTCGTGACCAACAAGGAGCATCGCACGAAGGCTGAGCACATCTGGAAGCTTCCGGAAGGCACCATTCCCGACAAGCCCGGCTATCACGCCGTGCTGCAGAACCGGATGCTGAAGGACGGGCTGCTCAACGCTTACTGGATCCAGGTCAACAACAACCTGCAGGCCGCCGCCAACGGCAACGAGGAGACCTATCCCGGCTATCGCAACCCCGAGAATTTCATCGTGGTGTCGGACGCCTATCCGACTGTGACGGCGCTGGCAGCCGATCTCATCCTGCCGGCGGCGATGTGGGTGGAGAAGGAAGGCGCCTATGGCAATGCCGAACGCCGCACCCATAACTGGCACCAACTGGTCTCAGCGCCGGGCGAGGCGCGCTCGGACCTCTGGCAGCTCATGGAGTTCTCCAAGCGCTTCAAGGTCGAGGAAGTCTGGCCGGAAGAACTGATCGCGAAGATGCCGGAGTATCGCGGCAAGACGCTGTTCGACATCCTCTACCGCAACGGCCAGGTCGACAAGTTCCCGGTCACAGACATCGAGGCCGGCTACGTCAATGACGAGGCGAAGGCCTTCGGCTTCTATGTCCAGAAGGGCCTGTTCGAGGAATATGCCTCGTTCGGCCGCGGCCACGGCCACGACCTCGCGCCGTACGACACCTATCATCAGGTCCGCGGATTGCGCTGGCCTGTCGTCAACGGCCAGGAGACCCGCTGGCGTTTTCGCGAGGGGCTCGACCCCTATGTCCAGCAGGGCATGGGCGTGCAGTTCTACGGCTTCCCCGACGGCAAGGCGCGGATCTTCGCGCTGCCCTACGAGCCGCCGGCGGAATCGCCCGACAAGGACTTTCCGTTCTGGCTCTCGACCGGCCGCGTGCTGGAGCATTGGCACTCCGGCACCATGACCCGCCGCGTCCCCGAGCTCTACCGGGCATTTCCTGAAGCCGTCTGCTTCATGCACCCCGACGACGCCGCCGAGCTGAAGCTGCGCCGCGGCGATGAGGTCAAGGTGGAATCCCGCCGCGGTTTCATCCGCGTCCGGCTGGAGACCCGCGGCCGTGACAAGCCACCGCGCGGCCTGGTGTTCGTACCCTGGTTCGATGAATCCAAGCTCATCAACAAGGTGACGCTGGACGCGACCGATCCGATTTCGCTGCAGACCGACTACAAGAAATGCGCCGTGCGCATCGAGAAGGTGACGACGACATGATTGGAAAGTCCGCTATCGTCGTTCTCGCCATCGCGCTCATCGCCGCTTCGAGCTCGCTGCTCGCGCAAGGCGTCACGTCCGGCCTGCGCGGTCCTACTCCACTCAACGAGGAGGGACCGGCGCCGCCGATGACGCCGATGCGCAACACCGCGGAACGGGAAATCCGCAACTATCCGGAACAGCCGCCGGTGATCCCCCACTCGATCGACGGCTACCAGGTCGACATGAACGGCAACAAATGCCTGTCCTGCCATGCCCGCGCCCGCACCGGCGAATCGCAGGCGCCGATGGTGAGCATCACCCATTTCATGGACCGCGACGGCCAGTTCCTGGCCTCGGTATCGCCGCGCCGCTATTTCTGCACGGAGTGTCATGTCCCGCAGAACGTCACGACGCCGCCAGTGACCAATGATTTCGTCGACATCGACAGCATCCTGAACCCCCCAGCGCCGGGTGGCCGCCGATGAGTGACGTCGACAAGGCGCCCCGCCAAGGCTGGTTTGCGCGGGCGTGGAATTTTGTCCTCGAACTATGGAACGTACTGATCCGGCCGAGCTCCGTGTTCGGGCTCGGGGTGCTGGTGCTTGCCGGCTTCGTCGCCGGCGTGATCTTCTGGGGCGGCTTCAACACCGCGCTGGAACTGACCAACACCGAAAAATTCTGCACGGGCTGTCACGAGATGCGCGACAACGTCTTTGCCGAACTGAAGTCCACCATCCACTTCACCAACCGCTCCGGCGTGCGCGCGACCTGCCCGGACTGCCATGTCCCGCACAACTGGACCGACAAGATCGCCCGCAAGATGCAGGCCTCCAAGGAAGTCTGGGGCCATCTCTTCGGCAGCATCGACACCCGCGACAAGTTCGTCGACAACCGGCTCGAGCTCGCGCTGCATGAATGGGCGCGGTTCAAGGCCAATGATTCGCTCGAATGCCGCAACTGCCACAGCGCGCAATCGATGGACATCACCAAACAGTCGCCGCGGGCGAGCGTGGCGCATCAGCGTTTCCTGTTCACGGGCGAGAAGACCTGCATCGATTGCCACAAGGGCATCGCCCACCATCTGCCGGACATGCGCGGCGTTCCCGGCTGGCAGTAGGTTTGGTATCCTGGGCGGCCAGCCGGCACCTTGCGCCGGCAGCGTGAATGGCTAGGTTGAGAGACCGAGTCGGCGGGCGTCGCCCGCTTGTCCTCTCCTCCGCCGAGACCCATGACCACCTTTACGCCGCATCAGGATTCCGCGCTGCAAGCCGTCGCCGACTGGCTCAAGGCAAAACCCGGCCGGAACGGCACGCCGCCGATCTTCCGCCTGTTCGGCTATGCCGGTACCGGCAAGACCACGCTGGCCCGCCACATCGCTGAAGGCGTCGACGGCGAGGTGAAGTTCGCGGCGTTCACCGGCAAGGCCGCGCTGGTGATGCGCAACAAGGGTTGCGAGAGCGCCTCCACGATTCATTCGCTGATCTACCGCGCCCGCGAATCCGGCGTCGAGCAGCCGACGTTCGAATTGTGGGACGACGCGCCGGCATCGAAAGCCAAGCTGATCGTGATCGACGAGTGCTCGATGGTGGACGCCGAGCTCGGCCGCGACCTGATGTCGTTCGACTGTCCGCTGCTCGTGCTCGGCGATCCCGCGCAGCTTCCGCCAATCCAGGGCGCCGGCTTCTTCACCAATGCCGAGCCCGACGCGATGCTGACCGAGGTGCACCGCCAGGCGCAGGACGATCCGATCGTGCGGATGTCGATGGACATCCGCGAGGGCCGCGAGCTCGAGATCGGCCGTCACGGCGAGAGCGAGGTGGTGGCGCGCAACGAGCTCGATCCGGCGCGCGTCATGAACGCCGACCAGGTGCTGGTCGGCCGCAACAACACCCGCCGCGCCTACAACATGCGGATGCGGCAACGGCAGAACATCGAGGACCCCTTGCCGGTCGCCGGCGACAAGCTGGTCTGCCTGCGCAACAACCGCAAGAAGGGCCTGTTCAATGGCGGCCTGTGGCGCGTGAAGGCGCGCGCGCAATCGAAATCCAAGATCATCACCATGCGCGTGATGCCGGACGAGGATTTCGGCCACAAGGTCACCAAGGTCTCCGTGCGCGGCGAATGCTTCGGCGGCGCGATCGAGACCATCCCCTGGGAACAGCGCAAGCCCTACGACGAGTTCGACTACGGCTATGTGCTCACCGTGCACAAGTCGCAGGGCTCGCAATGGGACGACGTCGTGCTGTTCGACGAAAGCTTCGCGTTCCAGGACAGCCGCGCGAGGTGGCTGTACACCGGCATCACGCGGGCGGCGAAGCGGCTGAGCGTGGTGGTGTGAACTCTCTCCCTCGTCATTGCGAGCGAAGCGAAGCAATCCATTTCTCCGCTTGCGGAGGCATGGATTGCTTCGTCGCTCCGCTCCTCGCAATGACGGGGCTGGTTCACGGACTCGTGTCCACCCGGCTGTAACACCCCCGTCCCTGCCCCGTATCTTCGGCATCCAGGGGAAGACCGCCCGATTTCCGAAACCCGGCTTCCGTTCTAGACTGGCCCCGCCCTCCCATCCAAAGAGGAAACCATGTCCACTCGCCCGTTCCGTCGCCTGTCGCTCGGCGCTGCTGCCCTCGGCGCGCTGGCCATCGCCTCCCTCGCCGCGGCCCCCTCCCGCGCGGCTGAAGACGCCGTGATCATTCCCGCCCCGACGGCCGACGCCAAACCCACCGATGGCATTCAGACCGCGGTGCTCGCGGGCGGCTGCTTCTGGGGCGTGCAGGGCGTGTTCCAGCACACCGCCGGCGTTGTCAGCGCGGTTTCCGGCTATGCCGGCGGCAACAAGGCGACCGCCGACTACAACATGGTCTCGACCGGCACCACCGGACACGCGGAATCGGTCGAGATCAAGTACGACCCGAAGCAGGTCTCCTACGGCAAGCTCCTGCAGATCTTCTTCTCGGTCGTGCATGACCCGACGCAATTGAACCGCCAGGGCCCGGACACCGGCACGCAATACCGCTCGGCGATCTTCGTCACCAACGACGATCAGAAGAAGGTGGCGGAGGCCTATATCGCCCAGCTCAATACGGCCAAGGTCTACAAGAAGCCGATCGTGACCAAGGTCGGTACGCTCCAGGGGTTCTATCCGGCCGAGGCCTATCACCAGGACTACCTGACGCTGCACCCCAACCAACCCTATATTGCGTATAACGACATCCCGAAGGTCGAGAACCTGAAGAAGATCTTCGCGGAGAACTACATCGAGAAGCCGACGCTGGTCGGCAACACCAAGGTCACGAATTGACGGAACAGCTCCGTCATTGCGAGGAGCGAAGCGACGAAGCAATCCATGTCTCCGCAAGCGGCGAGATGGATCGCTTCGCTCCGCTCGCAATGACGGCATAGTGAGAGGAGTTTTCATGTCCGACACCAAGACCCCAGACAAGGTCGTCAAGAGCGACGCCGAATGGCGCAAGGAATTGACGCCGATGCAATATGCGGTGCTGCGCGAGAAGGCGACCGAGCGTCCCTTCACCGGCGAATATGAGCACGACCACCGCAAGGGCACCTATGTCTGCGCCGGCTGCGGCCAGACCTTGTTCGAGTCCGATGCCAAGTTCGATTCCGGCTGCGGCTGGCCGAGCTTCACGCAGCCGGCGACGGAAAGCCATGTCGACGAGGAGACCGACCACAGCCACGGCATGGTCCGCACTGAAGTGCTGTGCTCGAAATGCAGCGGCCATCTCGGCCACGTCTTCCCCGACGGCCCCGGCCCGACCGGCCTGCGCTACTGCATCAACTCGGCAGCGCTGAAGCTGCAGCCGAAGTAGCTCCATCTTCTCCCTCGCCCCGCTCTTGCGGGGAGAGGGTTGGGGTGAGGGGCTGCTTCCGCAATCACGGTGAGAGATACCCTCGCGGAGACTCCCCCTCACCCGGATCGCATCTTCGATGCGATCCGGCCTCTCCCCGCAAGCGGGGCGAGGCGGTCCGCTACGCCGCCAGCGCGCCGCGCTCCATCGCAAGCTCGGCCTCGAGGCTGGCAACATCCCGATAGATCGACGCCACCGCGAGCACGCGGCCGCCTCTCCTGTAGCGCACCACGCAGTCCTTTGCAGCGATATCGCCGTCGACGTCGATCTCGTCCCATTTCTCGGCGTGGCCGACATAGTTGACCGGCACGTCGTAATGCTGGCTCCAGAAGAACGGCACCGCGTCGAAGGCTTCGCGCTGACCCAGCATGTTGCGCGCGGCGGTCTGGCCCTGGCGCTCTGCCACCACCCAGTGTTCGACGCGGATGTTCTCACCGGAATGCGGATCCGGCCAGCGGGCGATGTCGCCCGCCGCATAAATGCCGGGGCTGCTGGTTTCCAGATAGGCATTCACGGTGACGCCGCGATCGATCGCAAGTCCGGCTTTTTCGGCGAGCGCGAGGCGCGGCCGCACGCCGACGCCGATCACGACGAGATCGGCCTCGAGCACGCCGCCGCTCTGCAGGCTCGCGCGCTTGCCGTCGATTGTGGTGACGGTGTCGCCGAGGTGAAAGACGACGCCGTGCTCTTCGTGCAGGCTGCGGACGAAGTCGCCCATGGCGGGCCCGAGCACGCGCTCCATCGGCCGCTGCTCCAGCCCGACGACGTGGACCTCGATATCCCTCGCCCGTAACGAAGCCGCGACCTCGAGCCCGATGAAACTCGCGCCGATCACAACCGCGCGGCGCGCGCCGCTGGCGGAAGCGATGATCGCGCGGCAATCATCCAGCGAGCGCAAGAGATGGACATGGGGCTGGTCCGCGCCCGGAATCAGCAGACGCACCGGCTCCGCGCCGGTCGCCAATAGCAACCGGTCGTAGGGCAAGGCCTTGCCATCGGCGAGCACCACTTGGCGCGCGGCAGGGTCGATCGACGCAACTTTGGTCTTGAGCCGCAGATCGATCGCGGCGTCAGAATAGAAATCGTCCGGACGCAGCGGCAGCCAGTCCTCCGGCGCGCTGCCGGCAAGATAGTCTTTCGACAGGTTCGGCCGATCGACCGGCGCCGCCGCCTCGCCGCTCAGCATCACGATGCTGCCGCCATAATCCTGTCGTCGCAGCATCTCGGCGGCGGCAAATCCCGCCGCGCCGCCACCCACGATCACGATGCGGGCGAGCGCATCGATCACGCCCTTCACGCGGGGCTTGGGCTGCTCGCGTTTCTCGCGGACGAAAATGCGCTCGCCTTCGTGCTCGACCTTCCAGACCGCGACCGCGCTCAACGCCGGTGCGCGTGACGCCTCGCCGGTGCGCAGATCGAAACAGGCGTGATGCCAGGGACAGCGGACGCTCTCGCCGACGACGAGACCTTCCGCCAGCGGCCCGTGATAATGGCTGCAATGGGCGTCGATCGCAAAGACGTCCGATCCTGAGCGCACCAGCAGCACGTCTTCATCGCCGACATGGCCGAGCAGGCTGGCGCCGGAGAAGTCGGAGGGCGCCACGCCTTGCGACAGATCGGGACCGGAGGGTTGGGCTTGCTGGTCGGCCATGATTTCCTCCGTTTGGTTTGAAACTTGGTCCCGTTCCAAGCCTATCCCAGTGCCGCCTTCACCAGGCCGCTGGCCTTGGCGAAATCCATCTGCCCCGTGTACTTCGCCTTCAGCGCGCCGATCACTTTGCCCATGTCCTTGACGCCGGCAGCATTGGTCTCGGCGATCGCGGCCGATATCGCGGCTTTCACCTCATCCTCCGACATCTGCTTCGGCAGGTAGGCCGAGATCACCGCGATCTCCTCGCGCTCCTGCGCGGCGAGCTCGGCGCGGCCGCCCTTGTCGTAGAGCTCGACCGCTTCCTGGCGCTGCTTGATCATCTTCTGCAGCACGCCGAGCAATTCGGCATCCGAAAGCGGCGGCTTGCCCTGGCCGCGCGCGTCGATATCGGCGTTCTTGATGGTCGAATTGACCATGCGCAGCGTGGAGAGCTTGCGCTCCTCCTTCGCCTTCATGGCGTCCTTGACCGCGTTGTTGATGTCGTCGCGCAGCATGGCCTTATCCTTGATGATCAAACCTTCCATCTAGGCCGTTCGTTCCGCGAGAACAACCTCAGTTCCTGAGCCATTCGACCAGCGCGTTCGCGGTCGCCTCTGGTTGTTCCGGCTGCGGCAGATGCCCGCAATCGGGCAGGATCACGAGCTTGGCGCTGGGAATGCCGTTCGCCATCTCAACCGACAGCGAATTCGGGATGGTGTAGTCCTCATCGCCCGTCAGCACCAAGGTCGGGCACTTGATCCAGGCCAGCGTCGGCCGCGAGTCGGGCCGGCTGATCACCGCGGTCTGCTGGCGGATGAACCCCTCGACCCCGACATCCTCGCCCATGTCGTGGACGAGCTGGCGCAGGCTCGCATCTTCGCGCCGCGACGGGTGCACGAAGCCGGGAAAGAGTTCATCCAACACGCCGCGGAAATCGCCGCTTTTGGCGCGGGCCATCATGCCGCGGCGGCGCTCGGAGGCCTCCGGCGTGTCGGGACGGGCCTGGGTGTTGATCAAGGCCAGCTTTGCCACCCGCTCCGGCGCCTGGCGCATGATCTCGAAGGCGATGTAGCCGCCCATCGAATGCCCGGCCAGCGCGAAGCGCGGCGGCGCTTCCGCCAGGATCCGGCGCGCGATCGCCCCCATATGGTCGTCGCGGATGTGGTTGGCGACCGTGACCGGCCCGAGCCGCCACAACGCCGGCACGACGGGGGCAAAAATCCGCGGCGACGAAACCAGGCCCGGGACGAGCAGGATAGGCATCGTGTTGTCCATGCGGGCTCCGAACCGGGCAATTTGGCAGAAAACGAGGCTATGGCGGGAACCCTAGCTTAAAACCCCGGAACCGCCAGTCAAATAGGCGCAAAACCCGTGTGAATGGACGCCCTTTCGCTTTGACGCGGCAGGATGTGGGAACTATGTAAAGGGCTCATGACCACATCCGAAAACGCTTCAGCCTGGCCGGACCACAAACCGACCGCGCTCCTCGTGCTCGCCGATGGCACCGTGCTGGAAGGCTTTGGCCTCGGCGCGGAAGGCCAGGCCGTCGGCGAAGTCTGCTTCAACACCGCCATGACCGGCTATGAGGAGATTTTGACCGATCCCTCCTATGCCGGGCAGATCATCACCTTCACCTTCCCGCATATCGGCAACGTCGGCACCAACGACGAAGACATCGAGACGGTGAACATGGCGGCAACGCCGGGCGCGCGCGGGGTCATCCTCCGCACCGCGATATCAGATCCGTCGAACTACCGCGCCACCCGCCATCTCGATCAATGGCTGAAGGCGCGCGGCATCATCGGCCTCTCGGGCATCGACACCCGCGCGCTCACTGCGCTGATCCGCAGCAAGGGCATGCCGAACGCCGTCATCGCGCATTCGAAAGAAGGCAGGTTCGACCTGCACGGCCTCAAGGAAGAAGCGCGGGAATGGCCCGGCCTCGAAGGCATGGACCTGGTGCCGATGGTGACCTCCGGCCAGCGCTTCACCTGGGACGAGACGCCCTGGGAATGGGACAAGGGCTACGGCCGGCAGACCAACCCTGAATTCAACGTGGTCGCGGTCGACTACGGCATCAAGCGCAACATCCTGCGCCTGCTCGCTGGCGTCGGCTGCAAGGTCACGGTGGTGCCGGCGACCACTTCAGCCGAAGACATTTTGGCGATGAACCCGGACGGCGTGTTCTTGAGCAACGGTCCGGGCGATCCCGCCGCGACCGGCAAATATGCCGTGCCCGTCATCCAGAGGGTGATCGAGTCGGGCACGCCGACCTTCGGCATCTGCCTGGGCCATCAGATGCTCGGGCTCGCGGTCGGCGCCAAGACCAGGAAGATGCATCAGGGCCATCACGGCGCCAACCATCCGGTGAAGGACGAGACCACCGGCAAGGTCGAGATCACCTCGATGAACCACGGCTTTGCGGTGGACCAGGCAACGCTGCCTGCGGGCGCAACGCAGACCCATATCTCACTGTTCGACGGCTCCAATTGCGGCATCCAGCTCGACGGCAAGCCGGTATTCTCCGTACAGTATCACCCGGAAGCCTCGCCCGGCCCGCGCGACTCGCATTATCTCTTCAAGCGCTTCGCCGACCTGATGCGCGACAAGAAGCGCGCGTAGGAACGTAGGCGGCCGAAACCGGGTTGTAGATTCCATGGGGCGGTGAGCGCGCCCTTTCCGGTAGGTTTGGGTTTCCACACTCGAACCATCGGA